>JAFUUT010000245.1 GCA_017477685.1 bacterium
GGAGAAAACAATTCCGCAATTTTTTGTGGATTTTCGCGTTTTGAATAATCAATAGGGCGAGCATAAATATTATAGTATATTCTGTCTGTTGCAAGTTTTATGCCATTTCTGTCATAGATATCCCCACGCAGTGCAAAATCATGACTTGCCCGCTGCATTTTTCCTCTTTCACGATACCGATGGAAATCAAAAATTTGAAGTATAAATAAATGCACCAACAGTATTACAACTAAAAAAATATATAACACATCCAACAAGCTGGAAACATTGTTGCAATGACGAATTCTTTGAGTATTGCTATTTTGATTAAACTCTCGTTTCATACATATCCCTTGTAATGTAATTTTATCATAACAGAGCTGAAATATCACATATATTAAATAAATTTACGAAATAATAAAAATATTGTATTATTGAAGCATGAAAAAAATTATTTTAATTATAGGCGTCTTGGGTGTGGTACTTTTTAATCGTGCTTATGCACTTCAAATAGTATACCCCGGCAGCAATAATGCAAAAATTAACTCTCCGCTTACTGCATTTATAGGGAATGAAACAAAGACACAATCTTTAAAAATCAATGGCGAGGCTGTTAAGATACACCCAAGCGGCGGTTTTAAACATGCAGTAAAACTAAAATACGGAGAAAATATTTTTAATATAACCAACGGAATTGAAACCAAAACATACAAAATTACAAGGCCTTACGCAAATAACAATGCAGATAATGATACTGTTCAAACCACATATAACACACCAATAATAATTATAACAACTAAAGATAACACCCCGCTCCGCTCAACACCGACAGATACAGGCTTAAACAGATTACAACATTTACAGACGGGAATATGCCTAAAAGCAGTCGGAGAATATAAATCTTTCTACAAAGTACAACTTGCGCGGGATGATTACGCCTGGATTTCAAAATCCAATACTGAAAGATATGAAAATTCCACTGCCGCACCGGCAATAATACTTTCAAAAGAGCATATCCGAGGGGAAAAATACGATATTTACAAATTTACCCTTAACAAAAAAGTTCCGTACGTACTATCCGAAGTCAATAACGGATATGACTTTACAATATACGGACTTGACGGAGATATTTATCCGTTTAACAGATATGAGCAGCACATAAATGCAGACAAAAAGAAATTTGGCTACAGTGCAAATTACACGGACAACAATACATTAACCGTAAAAATCAACAAATTTATACCTGAGATTAAAAACATTACGATTACTATAGACGCGGGACACGGCGGCTCAGAAAAAGGAACAACAGGCTGTTTGGGAGATAAAGAAAAGGACTTTAATCTAAAGGTAGCCCAAAAACTTGAAAAGAAATTAAAAGCATTAGGTGCAAATACCGTAATGACAAGAACAGACGACACATTTATCGGATTGCAGGACAGAATAAAAGTTGCAAATGACAATAACTCGCAGCTATTTATAAGCATACACGCAAATGCCCTGCCTGATTCATTATTGGACAGAGATACAACCGGAACCGAGGTATATTATTTTTACCCGCAAGCAAAGGATTTTGCTCAAAAAATACTTTCATCAATTAATGAAAAAACTGGAAATTCCGGCGGAAAAATTAAAGCAGAAAGCTTTGCGGTTGTAAGAAACACAAATGCGGTAAGTATTTTACTGGAAACAGGATATATGATAAATCCCGAGGAGAATTCCAAACTTATCACAGATGAGTATCAGGAAAAAATCACAGATGGGATTGTAAAAGGTATAGAAAGGTTTTTAAATGACATATAATCGTGAAAAATTGGGGGCTTTTGTCGTTCCGACGGGAGTTGGAGCTTCAATAGGCGGGTATGCGGGAGATGCCTCCACATATGCAAGGAATTTAGCAAAACACTCAAAACTTATAGTAAATCCTAATGTCGTAAATGCGGGATGCTTCTCAGGAATTACTTCAAACATGCTCTATACCGAAGGCTACACTCTGGATAGCTTTTTTAAAGGAGAAATAAACCTTATACCGTCTGAGAACAATAAGATTGGCATAATTTATGATAAAGCTATCCCTCAAGACGTATTAAACGTACATATAAATACCCAAAATGCAGTAAAAACAGTATACGGAACAGATATTAGAGCATATGAAATAACAGAAGAAAATGCAGGAGTTGAATTTTATGTAACAAAAGACGGATACTCCACAGGCTCGGTAAAAAATATCACAACAGTTGAGAATTCTTGCCAAAAACTTATAAATAAAGGATGTGATGCAATAGCAATAGTTTGTTTGTTTAAAGATGACAATTCAAACGAAGAATACGCAAACGGACTTGGAGTTGACCCTGTTGGCGGGGTAGAGGCAATAATTTCTCACGATATATCAAAGAAATTCAAAATTCCATGCGCACATTCTCCTGCTTTTATTGATTATCAAATTTATCCTGACCTAATCAACCCCAAATCCGCATCCGAATACATCACACCGACATTCTTACCTTGCGTGCTTATCGGGCTGTCACAAGCTCCTAAAATATCTAAAGATACAAATACCGGAATAAATATAAGCAATCTGGATTTTCTTGTAATGCCGTACAACTCGCTTGGTTCAACTCCGGTATACGAAGCTGTAAAAAGAGGAATTGAAACATTTGCCGTATTAGAAAATAAAACAGAACTAGATATTACCAAAGAAAAACTTTTCGCAAATTCAAATATCAAAATAGTCAATAGCTATGAACAAATTGCAGAATATCTCAAAATTTAATCAATATCGGATCTTGGTTTAATGAATAAAACAACCTTGCAGAATCTCTGAACTGACGCGGATTTGCACTAACATAAAATTCTTCTGTCGGTTTATTTGGATTTCTATTTAAAAGATTTTTAGAATTCAAGTCGCGCTTTATATATTCAACAAATGTTTCTGAAGGATCAATAAACATATCTTCAGGGGCAAACTTGGACAGAACACTCAAAAGATACGGATAATGCGTACATCCCAATACAATTTTTTGAGGATTTTTTGCCATCATCAAATCCAAATCTTTTTTTATAATATCAACATTCTGATTAATAGAATTATTTTCAACTATCTTTACCCAATCAGGACAATACTGACCAATAACTTCAATGTTAGGATTATATTTATTTATCTCTCTTGGATATGCCAAAGACTTAATAGTTGCTTTAGTTGCAAAGACCCCCAATTTTGTCACAGACAGCCCCGCCAAAACTTTAGCAACAGACTGAACAACAGGGTATAATTCAAAGTTATACAACTCTTTAATATCGTCATATATAAGAGAAGACGTAGTATTACATGCCATCACAACGGCTTTGCAGCCTTTTGAACGGAAAAATTTCAGTATATCTTTTGAATACTCAATCAATTGTTCTTTTGATTTTTCGCCATAGGGAACATGAGCATTATCTCCAAAAAATACAATATTCTCATTTGGCAAAGCATCTTTAAAACGCCTTAATACTGTCAATCCGCCCACTCCGGAATCAAAAAAACCTATTGGAGAATTATTATTTGAAATACTCATCTATACCCTCTACAATTGCTTTTGCCGTATTTGATTTACGAGATTCTGTGATTATCTGCGCTCTTTCGGCAGGGTTGGACATAAATCCCATTTCCACTAAAACAGCAGGAGCTGTCGTATGGTTTATAACATAAAATTTTGACTTAAACAAGCCTCTGTCATGAGCATTTATGTTATTTAACAACGACGCATGAATACATTTTGCAAGATGAAGGCTATTGTCCTTATAATAATGAGTTTCAATGCCATTCGGAGACTCGCTGTTGCTTGAATTAACATGAATACTTACGAATACATCAGGATTGAAAGTTTCACTTGCCTCAACTCTTTCTTCCAATGAAACATAAGTATCGTCCGACCTTGTCATCGCAACGACATACCCTTTTTTAGTTAAAAGTTTTTCTACTTTTTGAGCGACTTCAAGAGTTATATCCTTCTCATTAATATTACCCCTTATCGCACCATAATCAGTTCCTCCATGTCCTGCATCAATGACAACATACTTTTTCGCAGTTGTACGAGCAGGTATAACAGGAGTAAGAATTTTATTTTCAGCTTGAGAAAAGACATGAGTTTTATTTACATCTGCAAATTTTTGCTTTATACGCAATGTTTTACCGTCAGAACCGAGATAAACATCCAAAATATCGGCATTTTCCGCAGGAATTTTCAAAACATAACCAATATTCATCAATTCAAGAACTTTAATATCTTTAAAAGGTGATGCCTTAAACTCATTCAATATAGAATCTTCCGAACAGTGTTCAAGGTTATACAAATAAACTTCCAGAAACTCATTTGTACGGTTAAGTCCATAAATTAAAGGAGCATTGAACATAAATTTTGCCGAAGCAGAATCAGAAATTGTGTTTTCAAACTTAACACCGGTCATAGATATTTTTGTTTTATACAAATTTGAAGCATTGACTTTCTTCGGATTAAAAAATGCAAGTCTTTGAGTATCAGCATATATAACGGGGGTATAACTCTCTGAATTCGGAGATGTTATAACAATTCTTGCGGTGTTTTTATCAAATTGAGCAATTTTAATAGTTTCAGAATCTCCAAATGAATACTCTCTATTATGGAGAGCGGGATTTATTACCGCATTTGGAATATCATAAGCAACTCTTGACGGGTTTGATAGGTGAATAGGTTTGGAAATAGTATATGACCCGAAACCTTTTACCAGCGGAATACCTGATTTTAAACTTATACTGTCGACATAATACTTGGACATCATCAGAATATTATTTTTGACATAAATAAAATTACGTTCATCTTCATCCAAGGCATTAAATGCGGAATTAATTTGACTGAGAGGCGAACTGTCCGAAGACGAAACTTTATCTTGAATTTCAATATTTTCGAAATACTGAGCAGGTTTTATTTCAGAATACACATTTTGGAAATAATAGTTTGACATAAAAGGTCTTGAGAATGAAACAAATAATACATTGCCTGCTTTTTTCAATGATATATTGTTAGGATTGTAAGGCGGATTGTAACCTACGGTAATACGAACAACTTCAGGGCTTTTAGACAGCTGTTTAATATTTATTCCATTAATATCTTTTGATTTTATCAGCAGATTTTTTTCTGAGAAATTAATATAAGTATTTGGGATATCAAGCAAAACTTTATTATCAGAAGCTAAAACTGTTTTGACAGGTTTTGAATCGAATTTCACATCAGCCACATCAACACTGTTTAGAGTTAAAAAAGATGAAGAATTGTCATAATTAACCGAAGAAACATATATTGTTCCTTGAGCAAAAGCATTTAACGCAAAACACAGGATAAATGCAAATATTACACATATACTAAAAAATATTTTTTTCATATTTAAACTACCTAAATAAATTATAGTAAATTTTTAAATACATATCAAAAATGTTACACTATATAATATTATTTTTTCCAAGAATATAGGCTAATTGGGTTCTGTTATTTATACCGAATTTTTTTAACATGTTCGCAACATGAATTTTCACCATATGTATACTAAGCTCTAAAATCTGTGCAATTTCATAATTTGACTTGCCCTCGACCAAATATTTTGCGACATCCGTTTCTCTTTGCGTAAGTTTTACTTTCATTGGAGACACCCCGGTATCATTATATATCAGAGATAATAAAAAAAGTATGATTATGCACTTGAAAAAATAATATGTTTTGCCTATTATACAAAAGACAAGGTATTATCCTTATAAACAGATAAAATAATACATACATGCGCCCGTAGCTCAGCTGGATAGAGCGTTTGGCTACGAACCAAAAGGTCGGGAGTTCGAATCTCTTCGGGCGTAGATTTTAGAACAATCATCAAAATTGATGAAATATTTGAAAGGTAAGTTATAGTCATAGCTTACCTTTTCACCTTTTAAGGTACAGTTCGAAACAAGTATTTTTAATAATTCGGCTTTTTGTTGTACATCTTGCTGTAAATACAGTACGTGTAGATTTTTCAAGAGTTCGATAATTCTTACACCCTCTTCGTAGTATTTATCTGACGCTCTGTCATAAGCTAAAATTTTTTCTTGTAATTCTTCTTTA
>JAFUUT010000246.1 GCA_017477685.1 bacterium
ATTTTTTCAACAGCTTAAGCAGTTCAAAAGCATCTTTTGCAATCTCTTCAAATGAGTTTGATTTGTCATATGCCTTTTTCCATAAAATTATAGAATGTCTTTGTGTCATATCATCACCTTACTTTAATGGTTCGAAAATTAATTCTATTTGAGTAATATTATTATCGATAAATAAATCTTTTACAACAGATAATGTGTCTTCCTCTGCAAAAAACCATTTGATTGTAGCCCCCTCAGATGCAACTATTTGTCTTTGAGCTTCTTGCAACAAATAATCTTTTCCCTTAAACCAATCGAAAAATTCTCCGGTATCCTTATTTATAAACTGAGAGTATTTTCCTTTAGCATCTAATAAAACCCCAGCATCCATTCCGTCAAATTTGACACCATTTTGTATCCAAACTTCGTTAACTCTGCCAGTTATTTGCTCTTGATAGGCTCGTGAAAAATCACTCATACTTTCATTAACTTTTGTCCAACAACCAGAAAGAGAACATTGATTCTGAATTATGAAATTTCCAGATTTAAGATCTTTGTATAGTGTTTCAATATTTAATTTATCTATATTTAATTCATTTATATATTTAATATATGAATTTGAGTCTGTCGAAGACAGCAATTTTATAAAATCAGAATTTTCATTTGAAGATAACAGTTTTATTGCAATATCTTGATTAAGTTTTAAGACAACCCCGTCTAAAAGCTCAGGCTCAACTTCAAGCAGAAGTTTGTAGCTCTTTTTGGTGCCTAAAAGAACTTCGGCAGTGTCTTTTGATAGTTTTTTGAATCTTGATAGGGCTTTTATTGCAGTCACGGCATCAAACACATCCGATAAAGCAAATATTCCATCTACAGCTGCCATAATCAATTCTGCATCCGCGCTGCTCATGCTCTGGTCTACGAACTTTTCTCCAACGCTGCCTGCAGGACTTCTTGACCTACTTACCGTTCTCATCATAGAACCAATAATACCAGCGGACTTCTTTCTTGCCGTTCTTTGTCTCCGCCCTTTTGAACAAGTACCTTTCAATGCTCATAACCGCTCCTGTAAGGTTTATTGATAAAAATGAGAACTATATTTTATTCCCTTTTTATTTCAAATCTATATTTGAGTGATTTTTAGAAGGTTGTAAAAATCAAGTAAATTATTGTGTTACATACACTTACAAGATATTATGGATTAACATTCTTACATTGCAAAAATGCTCCTATCCCTTGCACAGTCTCACACATTTTTAATCTCAAATATGTTTTCTGTTGTGTCCACACACACCACAAAAGATGTCAAAGAACGAAAGTTTGTGCGGGAAAACTATGCTATTAAAATCCTCGTAATTTTCGTTCAGCTTCTTTTCGGACAAGTTCGTCAAAAAGTTCTTGACCAAAGGCTTTGACTTTCTGCTTTACTTCTTCTGGTGAATTTTCATTTGCATCTTTTGTTTCAAGACTTAGACCTGTCATTTCATCATATTCAAATTCATAATGAATACCGTCTAAGGAAAATTTTTGCATTCCATATCCTAATCCCAGTCCATTTTCACGAGATTTGTTTAATTCAAGAGAATTATATTTTCTGAGAAAATCTAATCCCCAACAAAAAGCATACTCATTATTTTCTAAACCAAAGAAACTCATTCCAATACATTCTTTTTCACATAAGATACCAATTTTTCTTATATTATTTATATTTTCCATAAATACTC
>JAFUUT010000247.1 GCA_017477685.1 bacterium
ATATTATACAAAACAAAATCTTTATATCAAAAGCACAAGCATTATCAAAAATTAAATAAGCTAACAAAATTACTAAAAATCCAATAAGTCTTTCGGTGTAACTCCTAAAACATCCGCAATAATTTTTAACTTTGACAAAGTTATATCAGATTTTGCAGTTTCGACCATAGATACTAAGGAACGTGAAATACCTTCAACTTCCAAAAAGTCATCTTGTTTAATACCTTTTTCCTTCCTGATCTTTTTTAAATTTTTTGCAAATTTTTGTAAATATTCTCTATTCATATTTTTAATTATCAGCTATACTGGTATTAACACAATCAGTAGCACTGGCATTTCATGAAAAGGTTGGAGAATATTATGGAACTTGAATATTATTTAATAGAAGAAAAAGAACCCATTATAGCAATATCAAGCATTAGCCAGATTATAGACAACTTATTAAGGGATAATTACCATAAATCAGATGAAAAAATCCACGAAAGAATATTGGGACTAAATACGGCAATTCAAATGATAGCCTTTTGTATGAGGTATCGCAGACAGGAATATTACAAACAAATTGACAAAAATTATAATGATAATTTTTCATATTCCACAGAAATACACGAAAAATTATGGTAATTAAATTAGGGCAAAAGAAAACCTCCGACAAATTTGTATCGGAGGCTTCCTTATTATCTATAAACAATTATTTATTGCAAGTGCAGATTTCGCCGCATTCACAACCTTCACCACAGTGGCATTCGAAGTATTTTTTAGCATCATTCATTCTGACTTTAATACGTCCGTCAACTGCGATACCTTCACCTGTTTTTTCAGAAATCAACAATGGGTTGATATCTAATTCATCGATAAAGCTAAAGTCTTGAACTAATTGAGATAATCTCAATAATGTTTCTTCGATTTGATCCATTTGAGCAGGTGTTGTACCTCTTGCACCTTCTAACAATTTGTATGCTTTAACTGATTTAATCATTTCTTTAGCATCAATATCTGTCAAAGGAGCAATTCTGAAAGTTACGTCTTTCATAACTTCAATAAATACACCGCCTAAACCGAACATCATCATCGGACCGTATTGAGGATCAGTTGCTATACCGCAAACCATTTCTCTGTTACCTTTAACCATTTCTTGAATAATAACACCTTCCAAACCGTCTAACAAACCTTTTGCTTCAAGTTTGGAAATAAGGTCTTGATACTCACTTCTTAATTGTTCAGCTGACCCGATATTAACTCTTACACCGCCAACATCTGTTTTGTGAGATGTTGTTTTTGAAGTCATCTTCATAACAACAGGATATCCGATTGAATCTGCAATAGATACGGCTTGATCTTCAGAAGTCGCAAAGCCTGATTTACAAACTCTAATTCCGTAAGCATCTAACACATCAATAGATTCTCTTGTTGTTAATTGTTCTCTGCCTTCTCTTAGCGATTGAGCAATGATTTCAGCTGCTTTTGATTTGTCAACATTGTATGAAGGGATTTTACCTTCAGGTCTTTCAATCCACAGTCTTTGTTGATTTAATCTGTGTAAACCTTCTGCAGCTTCTTCTGCATACATAAAGAACGGAATATTTACATCCATATCAGATAATGCTGTGAAGAATTCAGATTTAGTCATAAATACACCGATAACAGGTTTTTGAGGATTTTTAGCCTTAATTTCCATCAATGCTTTAGCAACATCAATATCTTTTAAACCTAAGAACGGCAAGTAAATACAAATAATCATATCAACATTTTCATCAGCAATAACTGTTTCTAATGTTTGCTTGTAGTGCTCGATAGGAGCTGATGCAATCATATCGATTGGGTTTTTAACTGATGCAGCAGAAGGCAAGAAGCTTCTGAGTTTATCTTTTGTAGCATCAGAAATTTTAGCCATTTGCATACCGTATTCACATACAGCATCAGTAGCCATAATACCAGGGCCGCCTGAGTTAGTGATAATTGCAACTCTATCTCCCTTTGGAATAGGGCAGTTAGCAAATACTTTAGCTGTTGAGAATAAATTCTTCAAAGAGTATTCTCTTATTACACCGGATTGATTTAATAAAGCATTAGCTGCTTTATCAGCACCGGCAAGTGAGCCTGTGTGAGAAGATGCAGCAGAAGCGCCTGCAGCAGATCTTCCCGCTTTCAAAGCTAAGATAGGTTTTTTCTTTGAAATTCTTGATGCTAATTTTCTGAAATTAGCAGGGTTTTGAATTGATTCCATATATAAAAGGATTTGTTCAACATCATTTTCGTTTTCCCAATATTCTAAAGCTGTTTCAGCGTTAACATCAGCTTGGTTACCGATTGAAATAAATTGAGCAAAACCTAAGTTTAAGTCTTTCAAAATATTCAAAATACCGCCGCCTAAAGCACCTGATTGAGAAACAAAACCAATATGTCCTCTTTCAGGCAAGCTTTCTGCAAAGCAGCCGTCCATTCTAACTTCAGGCAAAGTATTTACAACACCCAAGCAGTTTGGTCCAACGCATCTCATACCGTATTCCTGAACTTTTGCTAACAGTGCTTTTTCTGCCTCGGCACCTTCGGCGCCTGTTTCTTTGAAGCCTGCAGTAATAATACAAAGTCCCTTAATGCCTTTTTGATGACATTGGTCAATTGTATCAAGAACGAATTTAGCATTTACAACGATAATTGCTAAATCGATTTCTCCAGGAACTTCCAATACAGAAGTATAAGCTTGTAAGCCTTCAATAATTCCGCCCTTTGGATTGATAGGGTAAATTTGTCCGTTAAATTTGTACTCTTGAAGTCTTTTCATAATATCTGAACCAATTGTGTGTTCTTTTGTAGAAGCACCAACAACGGCAATTGACTTCGGTTTCATGATTTTGTCTAAATTTGCTGTCATTTTTTTATCCTTTCCTTATAACCAATAATATATAAAAATCATGACATAATTATATACCAAACAAAATTAAATAAACATAACAAAAAGGTAAATCATCGGCATATTTTAAACCAATAATTTACCTTTTAAAATTTTGTATTGTTTTTTATATATCATTATCTTTTGCTTCGGACAACATACGAGAAACAATATATTTGTCAACGGCTTTTCTATCAAGAGCAAGGCATTCCGATATTATCTTTTCTATTTCTTCAACTGAATCTGAGGACAAATCGTATTTAAAAATAATTTCATGGGCTACCTGCCTATTACTTTTATTTTCACCACCATTTATATGCTCCGGATAGATCTTGCACAATATATCTTGGACATCCTCAAAGAAAATACGACCGCTTTCACTTTCTATATCAAAACCGAATTCTTTCGCAAGTTTATCAGCCATAATAAGTAACCGTTCTCCGGCATAAAAACGATCAGCTTCAGGATCTTTAGGAATTTGAGAAGCAAAAGCTTTAGGATCTTTTGCAGCCTCATATAAACCAATTATTAAATTACTTTTTTGCTCATCTGTCAGTTTGGAGTTATTTATAAACGCATATGTTTTAGATTTCTCAAATTTATCTTTATTTTTAATAATTTCAAATACACTGTCAAATCCGTTCTTTTTGGCATCTTCAGACATTACTTTAAAGAAAGTAAAATAGTTAAAACTATCATCAGAAGCACAACCATAATCATTTACAATTTTTTTAACAGAATCTTCTTCCTGTATATAGCGCGAGATTGTTGGTCTATATCCTATTTTCTTTTCAGAGTCTGAACGCATCAGAAATTCCCAATGAACAGCATCAGCAACTGTTGCACTCAAATTAAATTTTTCAGTAAGTTTTTCCATCAAAACAGCTTGAGACTCGGCGGTTTCGATGCCTGAAAATAACTCCGGAATTGATTTCATATTTTCTTTTAATATAAATTCCGAAACTATTTTTTTAAACTCATAAATTTCGAACGGAGATAACCTCAAGGAATCTTTAATAGCTTCGTAAAAATTTTTATCTTTATCCATTGTAAAAAATCCGGAGATAGTATCGTCTTCCAGCGAATGGGCTGCTCTGCCTTGCGGGATATAATTACCACCGCACATTATTCTTTGAATTAACTCATCCGCCAAATAAGAACTTAACTCATCTTCATCTGTTTCTTCAGCATTAGACATAATGATATCTTTGAGTTTCCCGTGAAGAATGACCTCATCATCAGAATCTTCATATTTTTCGTCACTTAACCCTTCGAGTGAAGACATTTCATATTCTTTCAAAAAATCCGATATAGTTTTTTCTAATTCTTTTTTTGCTTCAGGGGGTAAGTTGTATTCTTGAGATAAGAT
The DNA here is from genome assembly GCA_017477685.1 of bacterium. Lineage (GTDB taxonomy): Bacteria > Cyanobacteriota > Vampirovibrionia > Gastranaerophilales > Gastranaerophilaceae > Zag111. The sequence continues at coordinate 4,263 of JAFUUT010000247.1, forward strand.
ATCAACAAAAGTTTGGTCATCAGAATTTTCCAATTTTACGGAATTACCCGAAAAGCTGACACAATCACAAGGTAAAGCTTGAATAGAATTCTGAACACTTGGCTTATTCATTGGCTTTGAGATGTTTGTTTTTGCAACATTTGGATTGAAATTATAGAATGAAATATACATTGTTTTACTCCTTTGAGAAACATAAGTTCGCTAAAGAATTATAATTGCGTAATTTTACAAGGATTTTTACATTTATTTACAATTATTCATATATTCTTCAACTTCATAAGGCGAAAGCTTTTGAACATCATTTATGATTTTTATAATTTCTTTTTCCGCACCGCCCGGAAAAGAATATTTGTCTGAAATATCAAATGCTATTCGTGCCATTAAATCTTTTTTATCAGCCATCTTTTGGGAATATACATTCATAAGTATTTGTATAATATCCTCACCCATATCAGTATATTCATTTATCCCTAATATGGATATAATTTTGTCTTTTGCAATTTTGGCACGTCCATAGATTATATAAGCATCTCTATGAGGATGTTTTGGCATTTGCTCTTCGTACTTATCTACATTATTTGCCGCATCAACCAAATCTATAATCAAATTTGACTTTTGCTCCTCAGATAATTTTGATGACATTATAAATCTTAATGCATTTGAATTTTCAAATTCATTCTTTAATTTTAAAAAATCAAATAATGTCCGGCATTTGTTTTTTTCGGCATCATCTTCCATTATTGAAAGTAACAGAAGCCTAAAATCCTTGTTCCCTATATCATAATTGTATCCGCCATCTTCTATTATTTTTCGATATAACAGTACATCTTTTGAATATACGGAAAATAACGGATAATAATGTTCCGAATTAACATCAGTCTGCGCCCTGTTACGAAATTCAGAGTCAATAACATACGACTCATAATCACTCAAATCAAATTCATTTTCTATATAAACCATAAGATTTTTTTGTTCTTCTTCCAAATCTTTATTATTAAATAAATTTGTTATTGAACCTAAATTATTTTCTTCTATATAATTTTCAACAAACTCTCTAAATTCATATCCCTTTATAGAGGATAAACGCAAAACCCTTTTCACAAAAGAATAAAAATCGTCATCCGCATTCATGGAACGATCTTTACAAAATCCGACATTCAAATGCCCGTTCCCGATGAAATCTCTGATACAATCATCTAGCATCCGGAACCTTTTCAAGCCATAAGGGATATAGTTTTCTTCGCTATCACACCTGCGAGCGATTTCATCCATCAAATATTCGGATAATTCCTCAGGCAAAGAAAATTTCTGAGAAATTCTTTTTTGCAAATCAACCTGTTTATCCATAAAACCACTGCCGGACATATCAGTTAAAGACTGTATATTTTTTTCCTTTAAAAAATCAGACAAAATCTTTTCTAAATCTGCAGTTTGCTGCTCGTTCAATTTAAAATCATTTGAAAGTATATATACAAAAGCTCTGTCGCATTCATTCTTAACATTTGTTTGCGAATTACCGGAAAAACTAACGCTGTCACAGCCCAAAGCATGCAACGTACATATAGAGGCATTACTTGCTTGTTTTTTACTGTTTAATTGATATGTATTAATATTATTATTAAAACTTACAAACGAAATTTTCATAGAATTCCACCTATGAAATTAAAATCCATAAATATAATTTGTTGCTATTAAAAAAAAATATATTTACATATATTTACAACAGAATTAATACCCGTTAGGTATCCATTCTCTGACACGAAGCTTTGCACCATTATCTTTTGCTATTTTTTCACAAAGTTCAATATCATGGTGCTCTCCTTTGTAGCCTTCCACAATACTTGCAACAACTTCAATACCCTCTTGAGAACAAGCTTTGATAAATTTTATTACTTCTTCATATGCACCGCTAAATGACGGTTGAGAAAGTCTGTCGTACTCCCGAGAATTTTCGGCATTCAAGCTGACCGAAATTAAATCAACTAACCCTTTCAATTCCGGAACAATATTGCGTTTATAAATATAATTTGCATGTCCGTTAGTGTTTATTCTTATTTTTATATTCGGATAGTTTGATTTAATATATCTTGCAACTTCTTTTAAAATATCCAATTTTAATAAAGGTTCACCATAACCGCAAAAAATTATTTCCGAAGATAATCTAAATTTGCCAAGCTGCTCAATAACATCTTTTGCTCCAAAATCTTCGCTATCCAGCCACAATTCCTGACCTTTGACATCGTCTTTATCATTACGTAAACAAAAAATACAATCATTTGTACATTTGTTCGTAAGATTTATATAAATTTTTCCTTCAAGTTCATATACTAAAACATTCGACATATCTCTACCTCTGATTACATTATGGTACGGACATGCCGAATTTGCAAATCTTCAGGTCAAAACTTATGTGGCAAAATAATTCATCAAACCTTCATGTAAAGTTTCATCCTTACATAGTTTTTTGAGCTTAGATATTGCTCTTGTTTCGATTTGACGGATACGCTCTCTTGACACACCGTATTGAGAACCAATTTCATCAAGCGTTTTTTTCGCCCCGTTATTATCCAAACCATAACGTAAAATCAAAACATCACGTTCTTTTTGACTTAGCTGATTTAAAATATTTCTTATATCTTCAAGTAAATTATCCTGAAGAACACGACTATCCGGACTAATCGTAGATTCATCAACTATAAAATCGCCAATTTTAGAGGAATCATCCTCGGAAGTTGACGGAGTATCCATACTAACAGTAGATTGTGCAGATTTTATAATTGAATTTAATTTTTGAACAGAAATTCCCATACCATATGCTATTTCTTGTTTTGTCGGTGTCCTGCCAAGCTTGGAAGTCAAATCCAAAGTTGTTCTTCTTATTTTTCCGATAGATTCTATCATATGAATAGGAAGTCTTATAATTCTTGCTTTATCTGCAATAGCCCTTGTTATTGATTGCTGTATCCACCAGGTTGCATATGTAGAAAATTTGTATCCCTTTTTGTAATCAAATCTTTCGGCAGCTTTAATCAACCCGACATTGCCTTCTTGTATCAAATCTAAAAATGAAAGCCCGCGGCCGATGTATTTTTTTGCGATACTTACAACCAGTCTTAAGTTTGCATTAACCAAAATATCCTTGGCAAAGCTATCATGACTTTCTTTAATTCTTTTTGCTAAATCAGTTTCCTCATCAGAACTCAATAGAGGAATTTTACCAATCTGTCTTAAATATATCTTGACACTGTCATCAGTACTGATTGTAAATAAATTTTCCTGTACCTTCGGATCTTCAACAGATTTGAGAATATCTTCATCATCCTCATCTTCTTCTGATTCTAATTCTTGTAATTTATGAAAATCAACATCTTCATCCGAAATATCGGATGCCGGGATAAAATCAATGTTTTCAACTTTTTTTGACATAATAAAGCTCCAATCTTACACTATGCTAGTACAAATATCAACGATTGAAACCATACTGATGTATTATTTTTTACGATTAAAAATTAATTTTTGCCTTAATGCCTCAAATAATATTGCACTGGTGGCGTTAGAAACATTTAATGAATTAAAATTATTCTGCATCGGGATTTTTACAACAAAATCAGACGCCTTTAACAACGATTTTGAAACTCCTGCATGCTCTGCACCCATTATCAGTGCATAATTCATATCGTGATATTTAACATCATAATAATTATCATTCGCACTTGCATCTGTTGCAATTATCCACCAGTTGTTATCTTTTAATTTTTGAATTGCGTTAATCAGGCTATTTACTTTTATAATCGGTATTAAATTAACAGCACCCTGACTTATTTTATCAACAGTAGAATTAACTTGAGTATTGCGATGAGATGGGATTATTATACCGTCAACACCTGCACAAACACATGTCCTTATAATTGCACCCAAATTGTGAGCATCTTCAATTCCGTCCAGAACTACAACAGAAGAATACCCCTCCTTTGCGCTCTTATCCTCTATAAAATCATCAATATCAACATACTCTATCGGAGAAATCTGAGCAATTACACCCTGATGATTAAATTCTTCATAAGGTTGAAACTTTTCTCTGCCTACAAATTGAAAAACAATACCCTTTTGCTGAGCCAATTCTTTAATTTTGCTAATCTTTGAATCGGTATGTATATTTTTAGATATAAGGATTTTGTTGATTTCCCTGTTGCCCGCATTCAACGCTTCCAGAACCGAGTTTTTGCCGTATACAATTCCGTCCATTATTTTGAAACCTCAAGCATTCTGTCTAAACATCTTACAGCTTTCAGTGCAACATCTTCGCTAACTGTAATCTCATTATCACCTGTTTCCAAAACATGCAATATATCTTCTAAAGAGGTCATCTTCATATTCGGACAAATAATATTACTTTTAATAGGAATAATCTCTTTATTCGGATAATCTCTTTTCAATCTGTCAACAACACCCTGCTCTGTAGCTATAATAAAAGATTTTTCCTTACTGTTTTTAACATAATTCATTATACCCGCAGTACTGCCGACATAATCAGCAATCGAAGATACGGACATATGGCATTCCGGATGAGCCAATACAAGAGCATCAGGATATTTTTTACGTGCATTTTCAACATCAATAGGTCTGATTTGCAAATGAGTAGGACAAAAACCCGGATATGTGATAACTTCAACATTACCTAACTGTTTTTCAACCCATTTACCAAGATATGTATCGGGTACAAATAAAATTTTACTCGCGCCCAAACTCTTGACAATCTCAACTGCATTCAAACTTGTGCAGCATATATCACATTCCGATTTTACTTCTGCCGTTGAATTAACATAACATACCATAGGCAAAGAAGGATGTTTTGATTTAAATTCTTTAAGCTGCCTATAACTCAACATATCAGCCATACGACATCCTGCCTCTATTTGAGGCAAAAGAACTTTTTTTTGAGGTGATAGCAATTTAGCCGTCTGTGCCATAAATTAAACTCCGGCAAATATTATAATTTGCGCATCAGTTTTCGAAGCTACTTGACTTAAATATAAAGAGTCACCAACATAATCCGCAACCAAATCAATTTCTGCCGGCTGATAACAATGAGCCAATATTATCGCATTTTTTCGGGATTTTAAGTCGTTAATTTTATCTACAATATTGTACAAAAATTAATATCCTCCATTTTGTCATGTAAATGTATGTTAAGATTTTCCTATTTGTAAAATATATTGTATAATAAAAATGGAAAGTAGCAAAGAGAGAAAATTAATACTTATGACAAATTTATTAGATAGCCTTGGATTAGGCGGGGTAACAGCAGGGATAGATGTGTACGTTTCTGTTTCATCATCAGGAATAGCAGAAATGACATTGTTAGATCCCAAAACTCAACAGGTTAGAGCATATGCTCAAATGCCAATTGAATATAACGAATCCTTAAGAGAAATTGAGCATATTGAAAATTTCACCGAAACAATGAGGGGATTGTTCGATAAATGTAATATTAACCCTCAAAAATCAAACGTATATTTAAATATACCGACAGTTTGGTTTGCATACAAAGAAGATGTACCTTTAATGCTTGATGAAAACGGTGTTAATCAGGTTGTTATCGGTGAATTGGAGCAGAGTTATCTGTTTAAAAGAAAAGATCCGCTCCCGTACTGGTTTGATGCAACCGCAGTAAAATCAGATACAAGGAATATTTTCTACACTGCAATTCAACAAGATTCTAAAGATTTATTCCAAGAAGCATTCAAATCTTTGGGAGCAAAATTGATTAGCATTACCTGTTCAGTATTTGCAGATTTACGTGGTTTGATTAGAACAGGAATTGCATCTGAGGTTACAGCAAACGAAGAAACACCTTGGAATTTACTTATAATAAACAATTCCGGTTTCCAAATGTATGGAATGAAAGGCAGACATACAACAGAATATGTGGAAGAACCTTTAGCTCTGAAAACATATGAAGGAGAAGAAGTATATTCTGCAATAAACAATGCTGTTCAAATTTCACTTATGGGTTCAGATGCAGGAACACTCATTATATTATCTGAAACAGATTTAGTTTCTGCGGATTATTTGAAACAAAGCGTACAATTCAGCGGCAACATTATTGCGGTAGAAGACAATAAATTCAAAGAAAATCCGTACATGGATTTCGGATTAAATGTTGTACAAGAAGATCAAATAAAAGTATCATTAGGTATGATAGGTTTGATATCACCGGCAGATCTTTTGCCTGTAAATGTCGACTTTTTGGAAGGTTTTGATACTAAAAAGAATGTATCAGCTGTAATTGAAATACCTCTTGATAAAAATCACACTCTTATACTAACTCCGCAAAAGGCATTAATAGCAGCATTAATACTATTAGCTGCCGTATTGATTCCTATAGGATTATGCATGGCATTATTGCAAACAAAAATTGCCAATACAAACAAGGAAAATGAACAAATAAAAAAAGAAATTGCGGTCATTGAAAAAGAATTGAGTTCATACAATAAAGCTCCGACAAGTTCTTTTGATCCTGTAGATGAAATAGAAAGAGTACTGAAAAATAACCGTACAAAAATAATTGCATATGCATCTTTAGGAGAATCAATTCCAAAAGATTTATATCTGACATACTTCATGACCGGAGAAGACGGGTATGTCGATATTAAAGGCTGTTCAAACTCTGTAGAAGATGTTTATTTATTCTTTAAAAATGTAAAAGACTCTCTATATGAATCAAATCTCAGATTAAATAAATTGGATTTAAAAACAGGTTCCCTTGATTCAGTAATCAATAGCGAAACTTCAAGTATTGACACCGCACCATACGTATTTGAAATAACAAATATGAGTGACGATCAATTGAAATCATTTATGCAAAGATTACGCAATAATGAATCTAAAGATAATCAAAATCAGCAAGGAAGCCAAAATAATAAACAAGGAAAACAAAACAACGCAGAAGAAACAGAAGAAGAGACACATTAAAAAGATAACTATAAAGGATAATAATAATGGATATCGAAAAACTAAAACAATTTCTATTACCAATCATAATATTTGTAGCAGCGATAGTTGCGCTGGCATTTTTTGGCGGTAAGATTATTCAAAACTTCCAAGATTACAAAGTTGTAAGAGGAGAGGTTGAAAATAATAAAATTCAACTTAGCGATAAAAGAAAACAATTAATAGAAAAGAAAAAAGAAGCTGCTGCTGAAGTTCAAAAAGAAAAAACTGTAAGACAGGAAGCTAAAGCATTCTACAAGCCTATTGAATCAGGATTAGACAACGAAGCCGTTATTGCCGGAGAATTTGCAGAAATCCTACAACTAATAAGAGCAAATCAAATAAAGGTTCGCTCCATAAAATACGATTACAATCCGTCTGATGACAATTTCGTCAAAGGAAATGCAGGCAGATACAATGTTGCCCGTTTGAATATGGAAATGATTGGAAACTACACAAACTACGACCACTTCCTCAGAGAATTATATAAACATGAACATTTCCTTGATATTCAGTCTGTCGAAATCGTTCCGTACAGAAAAGATAAACGTATATTGTTAATCAACTTCAAATTAAAATTGTATTCTAAAAGATAGTTAAGTAAAATCTGAAAAATTTATTCCAAATAGTTGTTTATTAACACTCATACAAGTTTGACAAAAAGCAGTTTCAAGAGAACACCTTTTAGTGTAATCCTTGAAACTGCTTCCGCATCTACCCCTGTAATCATCTGATAAAAACGGACAAGTATATATCCCCTGACTTGTTAAGACTCGCCCGTATTCGCAATCAAGACGAGAATATTCCGATTTTATATTTTCATTAAAAACTCTGGTTTTATCGTGCCATGGAATTATCTGCAAATGAGAAGAATTTATGAAATAAGAATATTTGCCAAATATTTCCTGAAATTTTTCAAGTAAAAGAGAGGAGTCCTCGTTGTAATAATTTGTACAAACAACAATCGGCATAAATCCGTATTTAACTAAATGTTTTATTGCAAATACAGATTGCCTGAATGCCCCTCGGCACCTGATATAATCACTCTTTTCTTCATCGAAATGATCAATACTGATCTTGAAAATAATTTCATTAGAGCCTTCGTCTTCAACTTTTTTTAAAAATCTTGCTTTCTTTTCATTTATAAAAGAACCATTCGTGCATATACACACATCCGAACGCTTTAAGCACAATCTCAAAATACTGTTAAAATCCGGATGGGTCATAGGCTCAGCTCCTGTCAAATAAATACATTTTATATCTTCACCAATTGTATCATCCAAAGCGATTTTAACTAATTCTATACTTATAAAATCCTCAACCTTTTTATATTTCGGGAATTCAATATAACAATGACTGCAATGCTGGTTGCAAACTTTTGAAGTCATTTCAATAAACAAGTTATTTAAATTTTTCATTGACACAATTTGAGATTGACAAACAGAACTTTTCATAAATAAACTCCTTTTCTATAACTGTTTATAAGTTATATTAAAACACGCATTATTTTTATAAATTACCCGATAAGGTATTTGTTTATGATAAAATACTGCTATGGTAAAATTTCTGGATTGTACAACAAGAGATGGCGGACACGACACAAATTGGTATTTTGACAAAAAATTTGTTGAAGAACTTATTCGTTGTATGATAAATTCACAAATTGAATACTGCGAAATAGGTTACCGTAATTATAAAGATAAAGAAAATAAAGGAAATTTTTACTATTGCACTCCGGAAATATTAAAAGAAATTCAAACAATTAAACAAAATTTGCAAATAGGGATAATGGTTGATACCTCAAGATATAATGAAAAAGATTTTCCCGGAGCGGAACGGGATTTTGCGGATTTTATCAGAATTGCAACACACCCTGATAAAATAGAAAAGACTCTTGATATTGCTTATAACCTCTATCAAAAAGGATATAAAATATTTGTTCAACTTATGGAAATACCAAATGTAAAAGAAGAACATTACAATATTTTAAAAAATTGGAAATATAAAAATATTTTAGAAAGCTTATATATTGCAGACAGTTACAGTACGGTTCACCCCGAAGACATTCCTATTTTTTTCAACAAACTGAAATCAATCGGCTATAATACGATAAGTTTTCACGCACACGATAAACACTCTTTGGCACTGCAAAATACATTAAAAGCTATTGAACTCGGAGCATACAGTGTAGATGTAACTCTGCGCGGAATGGGCAAAAACCTTGATGCCGCAGAATTATTTAAAAATATAGATGAATCTAATCCAAAATATTACGAAGAACTTTCTTATTGCAAAAACTGCCTGTAATATTGCGCATCTTCATTCCTTATCACATATTTTGGCACATACAATACGCCATATCTTTTCGCAATTCTTTCAATGGAAGAAGTCGCAGAAACAATAACAATTTTCGTGTTTTTATACTCTTTAAACATTTGAACCTGTTCAATCAGCCACTCCCCTGCAAGCTTTGGCAGATAATTAGCTTCCATTTGCAAATCAGTAAATATTACATCATATGGAGAGTCAAGTTCAAGTTCTACTTTATTCAAAGCCTCATTTGCACTCTGGGCGGTATGAATTTCAATATCTTCTATATTAAGATATTCAATATTATTTTTATGAAAACGCACCCAACCCGGTACATCATCTACAATTAAAATCTTCATACGCATATTATACACCATAAATTATTGTTTTAAGATTATGTTTTTTGTAAAATTGACATGCGCTATTTTTAAAAAGGAGAGAAAACAATGAAAAAATCAATTAAAGATTTAGGCGACATCAAAGGTAAAAGAGCATTAGTCAGAGTTGACGTAAACGTACCTTTGGATGAAAACAAAAACGTAACAGATGATACAAGAATTCAAGCTATTGTTCCGACAGTAAATTATTTGACAGAACGCGGCGCAAGAGTAATTCTTATGGCACACTTGGGCAGACCAAAAGGTGAAAGAAACATGGAATTTTCACTTGCACCTGTTGCAAAATATATGAACAAAGTTTTTGGTCAGGAAATCGTATTTATACCGTCAGTTGAAGAAGCAGCACCATATGTTGAAAAATTACAAGACGGTCAAATTGCACTTTTGGAAAATATTCGTTTCTACAAAGCAGAAGAAGCAAAAGATGATGATATGACATTTGCAAATGAAATCGCAAAACTTGGCGATTTCTATGTAAACGATGCGTTTGGCGCGGCTCACAGAAATCACACTTCCACTGCTAAACTTGCTAAAGTTGTAAAACCTGCCGTTTCCGGTTTGTTAATGGAAAAAGAAATCAGATGCTTATCACAAGCTCTTGATAATCCTACAAGACCATTCACAGCTATCGTTGGCGGAGCTAAAGTTTCTTCTAAAATAGGTGTTTTAGAAAACTTATTAGACAAAGTTGACAATATGATAATAGGCGGCGGTATGGCTTATACATTTGTTAAGGCTAATGGCGGCAAAATCGGTAATTCTATTTGCGAGGATGACCAAATCGAAACAGCTAAAGCAATTGAAGCAAAAGCACAAGCTAAAGGCGTTAAACTTGTTATGGCAACAGATGTTTTAGTCACTGATGATTTTTCAGGCAACGGAACAAACAAATTCGTTAAAATTAATGAAATCCCTGACGGATTTGAGGGTGTAGATGCCGGAGAAGAGTCAAGAAAAGCATTTGCGGATGTAATCAAATCTTCAAAAACAATCTTGATGAACGGTCCTGTAGGTGCTTTCGAAAATCCTAAATTTGCAGAAGGTACAAAAGCTGTACTTGCTGCGGTTGTTGAAGCAACTAAAGGCGGCGCAACTTCTGTTATAGGTGGAGGAGATAGCGTTTCTGCCGCTAAGAAATTCTTTAAAGCAGAAGATTTCACTCATGTATCAACCGGCGGCGGTGCTTCACTTGAGTTCATTGAAGGTAAAGTATTGCCAGGCGTTGCAGCTTTGGATGAAGCATAAATATTAATAACATATAATAAAAAACCGATTTTTATTTGCATAAAAATCGGTTTTTTTATTGACAGTTATAAAATAAAAATGTAGAATAGGTTAATGAAAATTCGCAATTCAAAAAGATTTGGGTTTACTCTAACAGAAGTATTTATTGTGGTCGGAATAGTGGGTGTTATTGCAGCTATGACAATTCCGACATTATTGTCTAAAACAGGAAGCACAAAATACAGAGCTCAATTTATAAAAACACTTTCAACACTTAATCAAGTTGGACGGCTTTCAAAAGCAAGCTACAATTTCGATTTTGCGGATGTAAAAAAGTGCACCTCAACAACGGACAACCCGAATAGCGATATTACAATTTGTGCAATGTTTAACGGTACATTAACAGGTCATAATATAAGTTCCAATGCGCCTAACGGATATAGCCCCACAGGTAGTATCCATTCATCTGCCCATGGACAAATTCCGTCAGGCATGCCTATATTGGAAAGTAGGAGGCATTACTTAACGCTTGCAGACGGTTCGCTCGTTGTATTCAATAAAAATATGTCAGGCTGCCAACTTCCGCCTGGCATGGGACTTACATATGATAAAGAGCAAACCCAGCCTGACGGAACAACGAAAATGGTCAAAGCTCTCACGCTTAGCTCAGCTTGCTACGGTTTTATTGATGTAAATGGAACTACTCCTCCAAATAAAGAAGTAACTTGCTCTGATAAAGCAACCTCGACATACAATGTCTTAAACTGCAATGTTCCAAACACCGCTGAAAATTCAACAGATATATACCCGATAGTATTTCATGACGGAGTTGTAGAACCTGCAACTAACGCAGCAATATCGGTTCTCAAATCAGAAAGCAATTCTGACGTATTAAAAAATTATTAATGCAAAATGGAAAGGGCCTCGTCGGCCCTTTCCATTCGTAATGATGAACTCATAATGCAGAACATGCTGCTATTAATATTATTTACTATTTTTTATAAATTTCAACCCTTATAAAGGATTAATTATTTTCTATAATACTTCAACAAGTTCTTCAACTGATTTTGAAGCTTCATGCCTGTCAGACGGTTTGGCATCATCTGCCGGATACCCTATCGGGAATAGTGCAACAATCTCATATCCTTTCATTTGCGGGAAGAGTTCTCTTAATTTTACGGGATCAAAATGTCCAACCCAGGTAGAACCCAAACCTAAATCATGAATTTCGAGCATCATTTGTGTTGCAACAATTGAAGCATCAATTTCTGCAAAATTTTTACCGTCAAAATTTCTTACATAAGCCCCTTCATTTTTTGCACCAACAGCTAATACAACAGAAGCGCCGAACGTAAACGGAGTTGTTTGGGCAACTTTTGAAACCTCTTGAGGTGATTTTATTAACCATATTTTAAAAGGTTGGGCATTTATAGCTGTCGGAGCAATCATGCCTGCTTCTATAATTTTATCAATTTTCTCCTGCTCAACCGGTTTTGTTGACAATTTTCTGCAAGAATAGCGTTCATGAGCCAATTTCAAAAAATCCATATCAAAAAACTCCTTTTTCTTATTCTGCAATTATATAACAAAATAAAAAGCTGATACAATTAATTTATATCAGCTTTTCAATTTATTTATTATAATACCTATATCATTGAATAAGGCCTGAAAAATGATCGTCCATTCGGACCTTCAGTAAGATTGAATCCGGAAAGATTCGTACACCCCGGAACCACTACTTCTTCAATTTTTCCATATATAGATGAATTATTATCATATATTTTTTTTCTTTCTAGAAGTAGACGCTCATGAAAACGACTTACTTTGTCTAAGTTTTCATCCAAATATTTTTCTATTTGAGGCAGTTGTGTATTATAGAACTTATCGTCTGCAACAGGCGTCAACAATGCCATTGCATTTGCCCTTACTTGTTCTTTTACTTTAGGATTCATTATAAGTTCACCATCAGGAGAAGTCTTTAAAGCTTCTGATATTGAATTAAAGATAAATGATGAAGGATAAAATCCCGCAAATAATTGCTGTTCTTTTATTAGTTTTTCACACTTATCTTTGATTGATGGCATTTGGTCAACTTTATCTTCTCTTGCTTTCGCAAAAATATTATTACGCTCCAATTGAGCAAGGAATTCTTCTTGACCTTTGCCTGTAGTTAAAAATTCGACCAAACTTTCAGCTGCTTTTGATCTGTTCGCAGCCATATCTTCCAGAGTTTGAAATGCAACTTCCGGCGTAACTGTATCCAATTCGTCAATAGATTTTACTGAACACATTGGTTGATATTTTTCAACAAGCGCGCGCATTTGTTCAAGTTCTTTATTTTTTTCAGCTAACTGCGCATCCTTTGCTCGCAAACTTTCTACACATCTGTGGCTATTTGCCTCAGATGAGTCAAATGCTTTTTGTACATTTTGTTTTTCTTTGGCAAGATTTGCTTGAGTCTGTTCCAAAGATGCTTCAAGATTAGCAATTTTATTATCCTTATCCTGAGCACATTCGATAAGAGCCTTTACAACAGCCTCAACATCTTTTGCCTTGTAATTAAAGCTGCC
>JAFUUT010000248.1 GCA_017477685.1 bacterium
TCTTACCAAAATGTAATCTCAATCTTCCCATAATATCGTAGACTAATTTTGGCTTATCGGCCAAGAAGAAAATTATATCGCCCGCTTGAGCTCCGGCTCTATCCTGAATAGCTTTTGCCTGTTCATCAGTAACAAATTTCAATACAGGAGATTTTGGCGTTCCGTCTTCCTGATAAATAATATTTGCCAAAGCTTTTGCGCCGAAAGAAACGGCAATCTTTGTGATATCATCAATTTCTTTTCTTGAGAATTTCGCACCGCCCGGAATTCGAATACCTCTGACAATTCCGCCTTGTTGTAACGTATTTTTAACTATTTGGAATTCAGATTGCATAATGATATCGCCGATATCAAAAAGTTCTAAGCCAAATCTTGTATCAGGCTTATCTGAGCCAAATCTGTCCATAGCTTCCTGCCAAGTAATTTGAGTAAACGGAGGTTTAACTTCAACACCTGCAGCTTTAAATGCATCAACAATCAAACCTTCAACAACACTTATTACATCTTTTTGTTCAACAAAAGACATTTCAATATCAACTTGAGTAAATTCAGGCTGCCTGTCTGCACGCAAGTCTTCATCTCTGAAACATTTTGCAATCTGATAATATCTTTCAATTCCGCCAACCATTAAAAGTTGTTTGAAAATTTGAGGAGATTGAGGAAGCGCAAAGAACTTACCTTCCTGAACCCTTGACGGTACAAGATAATCTCTTGCTCCTTCAGGAGTTGTTTTGATAAGAATAGGTGTTTCAACTTCCAAAAAGTCTAAATTATTCATATAATTTCTGATAGCTTGAACAATGTTATGACGTAAAACAAGTTTAGATAACATTTGTTCACGTCTTAAATCCAAGTATCGGTATTTCAAACGAATATCTTCCGATACATTTTCATCATCCAATACAAAAGGCAATGTTTTTGCCTCAGAAAGAATTTCGACAGCATCAGGGTACATTTCAACCTGACCTGTAGGATATTTTTCATTATATGTTTCTTCTGGACGTCTTGTAACTTTACCTGATACCTTTATTACATATTCACTTCTAACTTTTCCAAATACTTCATGCACTTGCGGATTAATTTGAGGATTCGCAACTAATTGGAAAAATCCTGATCTGTCACGAAGTTCAATAAATAAAATTCCGCCCAAATCTCTGACAGTTGAAACCCAGCCAGAGAGGGTAATTGTTTGATCAATATTGCTTAAATTTAATTTTCCGCATTCGTGGTCTTTGTAGTTTGTTTTAATCATCTCTTAACTTTCCTTTTTACTCTATTTATATTTGCTACACAATTTTACCACAAACAAAAAAACATTAGACAATTATATTCATTTTTGGTAAATTTTCTTTATGATTACATTTGATTACTTAATATTGGAAGAGTTTACAAAGGAAGAAAAAGACTTTCTTACAGGTTCAAGAATAAACAAAATCCAGCAGCCGACAAGACGGGAGCTCTTACTATCTTTAAGAAACAGCGGAAAAACAAGAAAATTTTATATAAATATTGACCCAAAATTTTATCATATATGTTTTTTATCGGAGGATAACGAGAAAAAACGCAGAATCGAAATTCCGTCAAAACCACCAATGTTTTGTATGCTATTAAGAAAATATCTTGAAAATTCAAAAATCTCAAAAATTAACCTCCCTACAGGAGAAAGAATTTTAGAACTTTATATTGAAACATATAATGAGCTTGGGGACAAAATATACCTATGTTTGGCAATAGAACTTATGGGAAAACATTCAAATATTATACTCTATAATACAGATACAAATTTGATAATCGGATGTGCTCACAATGTAGGTTCTGATAAAAGCCAAATTAGGGAAGTATACGGACAAATTCCATATATCTATCCGCCAAAGCAAGAAAATAACAAATATATTCAAGAGCGTTATGCATTTATAGAAAGCGCGGGAGTTAAAATATTCCCTCAAAACAGGGTTAACAGTATAATTGATAATTATTATACATATTTGATTTGCAAAGATAAATTTCAAAAACTAAAAAAAATAAATTCTTCACTTGCTCAAATGGAATCAAAAATAAAATCAAACACTGATACGGATAAATATCGCCTATATGGAGATTTACTTCTGGCAAACCAATACCAATTAAAAGATTATACAAAATGTGCCACAGTTTATGACTATGAAAACAATCAAGAAATTACTATCAATTTAGATCCGCTTAAAACAATAAAAGATAACGCTAACAAATTCTACAAAAAATATAACAAATCAAAAACAGCAAATATTAAATTAACAGAACTCATATCAGAATACATCCAAACAAAAGAATACTTGGAAAGTTTGGAATACTCAATAAATATCACACAAAACTTTGATGAGCTTCTTGAAGTAATCAATGAAATTGAAAATACAAAAGAGAATAAAAAAACAAATCACAAAACTGCAATTGAGCCAAAAAGAATTGATACAGAGGACGGTTCCATAATATATATAGGGAAAAACAATAAACAAAACGACTATATAATTTCAAAATTAGCATCGGAAGACGACTTGTGGTTTCACACAAAAGACTGTCCCGGCTCACACGTTTTGTTAAAGACTCAAAATTTGACAGATAAATTAATTTTAAAATGTGCCGAACTTGCCAAAGAAAATTCGTCAGGCTCTCTATCTTCAAAAATCGGAGTAATTTATACAAAAAGAAAATACCTTCGAAAACCGCCAAAAGCTAACCTCGGATATGTAACTTACAAAAACGAAAAAGAAATTATAATTGATTAGGGGTAAATATATATTTATGTTATTATACTTGCGTAAAACTAATGGGAAAAACTATGCCGCATTTTTTTATCAATTCAAATCAAGCAGAAAATAATATAGTTACAATTTCCGATAAA
>JAFUUT010000249.1 GCA_017477685.1 bacterium
ATTATTTTTGAGCCTTTAGCAGATTCTTTTATTGAAGTCATCATTTTTACAAGTGAATTTTGATATTTGTTGAATATTTCAGCGCCAACCCAAACGCAGATTACAGGAACAATTACGTTTCCTAAAATTTGGTTTAGTACTTCTCTTTTTTTTGATTTAGCGTTTTGAGGATCAACAATCGTTCCTCCAATGTACCCTCCAAGAACAGAGCCTGCTGCGGTTGCGATTATTTGAGGCCCTTCATATTTAACAATTTTATCTTTAGGTGCAAATTTGAATAAAGCCCAATCTTTGACAGGAGTTTTGATAATTTTAGCAGGATTGAGCGAGAAGCCTTTCATTTTTGCAAGTACTGCAAGAACAGGAAGCATTCCGGCTGCAGAGGATGCAAGAATTACAGCTTTTTGTTTTTTAGTTAACGGTGCAGATGCAGGCGCGGAAGCATTAGTAAAGTTAGCTTTGTTGTTTGCAACAAAGTTTTTATTTAAGTAATATTTGCTATAATCTGTTACACCGCTTGATATTTGGTCTATCATTTTATCTGCTACCTACTTCACTATCATTATAACAAAAACGTATAAATATAAAAAATTGCTATTTTTTGAGCATTGTTTAAGTATTCTTAACATTACAAAAGTTCGTTATCCTCAACCGGTTCTATCGGGAGGGTAAAACCGAAAGTAGAACCGTGATTTGGCTGTGAATTTACAAAAACATGACCGCCATGATGCTTTTCTATTGTTGTTTTAACTAAATGCAAGCCAAGACCAGTACCTTTGATACTATGAGTTTTGTTTTCAACTCTATAGAACCTTTCAAAAACTTTTTTCTGAAATTCCGGTGCAATTCCTATCCCCTCGTCACGTACGGTCAAAACTATTTGGTTATTCTCAAGTTCTTTAAACAATTTGACTTGTATAGTGGAATCTTGCGGGGCATATTTAATTGCATTAGAAAGGTAATTTGTCAATGCTCTTGCAATAGAATCATAGTTGCAGTATATTTGCGGGATTTGTTCGTCCTTTTCAACATCAATTTTGAGGTTATGTTCTTTTAATAGCGGTTGAACCTCGCTTACGCAGCAATCAACAAGCTGAGAGATGTCATTTTCGCTTTTTTCGATTTTAGCATTAGAATCAAGTCTTGAAAAATCAAGAATATCATTGACCATGTTTTGCAATCGAATAATTTCTGAGTGGATTGTTCCTATGAATTCCTTTTGCGAATCATAATCAAAATCATTTCCGCATTCATACAATGTATCAATATAGCTTCTTAAAACTGTGACGGGAGTTCTCAATTCGTGTGAAACATTTGATATGAATTGAGATTTCATAACATCCATTTCGGCTTCTCTTGTGATATCAATCATAACAATAATGTATCCGACATATTCGTGATTTGGGGTGTACATTGGTGAAATGATTGATTTAAGAGTTTTATCATCCATTTTTATATTGAATATAACCGGTTTAGTTAATCTTTCTTCTTGTGAAAGTTTTTTATATTCATCTATTTTTTCGTTGAAACAGAAGTTTCCGTCAGAATCAACGTAGTTTTTAATGTTTGAATTCAAGAGTTGATCTTCTTGAAGTTCCAGTAATGATTTTGCGTGTTCGTTTATTAAAGTAACGGTATCATTGTTGTCGCATACGATTACTCCGTTTGCAATACTCATAAGTACTGCCTGAAGTTTATTTCTCTCGAGTGTAAGTTGTTCAATATTAGATTCTTCATACAAGTGAAGCTTATTTGACATATCATTGAACGCATTGAACAGTTCTTTAACTTCTTGGCTTACCTCTTTGCCCTCTATTTTATATCCGAACTCTCCGGAGGATATCTTTTTTACTCCGTCACGAAGAATTTTTAGTTCTCTTGTTATCAAATAGGTATTAATTAATACAACGAAGGCAAAAACAAGCCAAACAATCGTAAATACAAACAAAAGCGAGGCTCTTGCGGTAGAAGATAATTTATCTATAATTGTTCCTGACAGACCGACATTAACCGAACCGTAGTTTGCTCCGTTTTGGGCGGATAACATTGGTGATGAAACCGAGATTCCCGGTCTTTTTGAAATCTGTGCGGATTTATTTTGTGATTTGTATATAGTTTTTCCGTTTTTATCAAGAAATTCTATGAATAATATATCTTTATTAGATTTTAAAATTAAATCCGAGTGTGTTTGCAAAATTTCTTTTATATGATTTTGGTCTGAATTATTAATCATATCTGCACTTTCAATTGCAAGAGTTTTAGATATTATTTGACCAAAATTTTGATAACCGGAATTGAGATTTTTTTGTATATTTACAGTTGTAAACAAAGCGATTGCCATGATAAGCAAAGTACTTAAAACTAAACCAAAAATAATCAATTTGTTTTGTGTTGTAAAGCTCAATTTTTGATATTCTTTCATAAGAAAATTATATCACCTACATTAAAATTTTGGAATAAAAAAAGCCGATATTAAAAATATCGACTTTTTTATTTGTAAATTATTTATTAGTACCACCATAGACGATGAAATCTTGGATAGTTATTGATGTATCTGTCTGTACATACAAATGAATAAGATTCATAAGCTCTGTTTCCAGGAGTTCTGATATCTAACCATTGTTTTTGTACGTTTTTACCTCTTGTAACAACTTTGTTATTTGCGTCTAATGCAGTGTATGTAAGAGTTTTTCCATATGCATTTCTACAATCAATAAATGAATTTGTTCTGATTGTCCAAATTTTTTGTCCGTTAATTTCTTCTAAAGGTACGTTAACGCCTAAGTATTGTGTATCAAAAGTATATGTACCATATTCTGTTGCAGGTCTGATACTGTCAACATCAATATAGTGACCTTCTCCAATTTGTATCCAGCTCATAGCGAATGCAGGAACCGAAACGAATGCCATAACTGCAACTGCCAGCATTCCTTTGATAAAATTAAACTTCATACTCTCTCCTTTCTTAATTCTAAACTATTTGAGTATACACTATGATTCCGTATCTTGTCAATAGATTATAAGTTTTAGATGGATTGTATTTTAAGATTTTCATCATACTCAAGAATTCTTGTATAGAAATAAAAACAAAAAAAAGCCGTTTCAAAGAACGGCTACCAGACTTGGGGAGGAGGTATGAAAAACTTTCGTTTTTCATATCTATATTATTCATGTCGGTGTGATTTTTTAATTCTTTAGATTGCCGGTAAAAAACTCCTCTATTTGGAGGAGCGTGGGCTTAAAATATTTTTACAAAAAGGCAATTTTTTAGGCAAAAAATACTTTATAGATATATAGTGTGTGACAAAGTAGGAATTTTATGTATGGAAATTTCATCACAAAATAATCTCTATTTCAAAGCAAATGTCCCTGTGCAGGAAACGAATTTGCTGGACAAATTCAAAAATCCGTCTGTACAAACTCAAAATCCGCAAGATAAAATTATTCTCTCGAAAGATTTTATTGCAGATTTAAAGTATAATGCCGAAAAATCCGCTGTCGGTACTATTGTCGAAGGTTATGTTAACGCTAAATTCTCGTTATTTAAATCTGTTTCTAATAATGAACATGAAAGCTGGATTGAAGGTTCAATAGATAAAAAATATATGCTCTTGCATGCAAAAGATAAAAAATATGATGGGAAATATGGTGATGAAGAATTTGAATTGACTGTTGATTATAACAAACCGTCAAAATTATCCGCATTTTATAATCAAAAAATCTTAGGTAAAATTTTCATGCCGGATTATTTTACAGTTAAAGGAAACCTCGGTAATAAAAGTATTGACATAACTTTACCTAATGCAAAAGTTCCGGATGACCCGCAAATCAGGGATTTGATTACTCTGGTTCTTGAAGATAACGGTTTTAAAGCTCAAACCATAAATGGTGAAGTTAAATCAATAAAATTCTCTCCAAGTGCGATTAAAAACCTTAAAAAGAAATCAGAAAAACGTGAAAAAATGATTAATAATGACATCAAACCTATATTTATGCAAGGAATAAGTTCCGCAACAGGTTTGGTAGTCGGTTCTATTGTGAGTGCTTTGTTATTTAAATTCGGTTTGAAAAAATAATAAAACAATAGAAAAAGCCCTTAGCTCCATACGCTAAGGGCTTTTATTTATATATTATATTATTTTTTAGATATTTTGACTCCGTCTTTTGCTAACATATTTCTGGTAGCGAATGCACCTTCAGATTCGTCGTCGATATTACGAGCCTTATATATCATCCTGTCATTTATACGCTCTAGCACCTCTTTAGGTAGAGTTTTATTTGTTAAAACACTATAGAAATGTTGAGCTTCTGTTGATGGCAGCATATGCAAGAAGCTTGCCAAATGTTCCCATACAATAGGCATTGTACATTTTTCTGCGAGTTTATAATATCCTGCAATCTTCTCAGGGTCAATATCTCTAAGAGAAACATTTATATCATCCGTTATTTTTGCTTCAGTATGAGCAACTTTCTTAGAAAGAAGCGGAATTTCATTTAGTAAAATTACTTGTGTTTCTTTATCTCCAGTTTTTGCCAGTTTTTCAAAGTATTTCATTGCATCTTCTGTTGGAAGATATTTAAGTACATAAGCTAAACCTTGATTTACTAATGGTGAATTGTAGTTCATGCATCTTTCTATACATTCATTTTGAACTCTTGGCGGAAGATGCTTGATAGCCATTGCCAAACCTGCAAGTTTGCCTTCTGTTTTATTTGCATCAGACATTTCTTGCAGCCATAATTCATAGCGTTTTTCAGGACCCAAATCTTTTATGATACTGCCGTCTTTTCTCATCACAAAGCCTGCTTTTTCAAATGCAGCTTTATCGGATACAACAAGTCCGCGTTTAGATCTGGCTAAGCCTAATCTCATTAATTGCTCATCCGGTATTCCTTTTAATTCTCGGTTCATAACCGTTTCGCCGCCATGTTTGATTTTGTCCATATATATTCTTGCAGCTTTTGATTTGTTTTTAACTTTATTTACTACTGCAAGTCTTGACCAGCTTACATCATAACCTTTTATTAGGTGCTGTTCATGAAGTTCTCTGTTTTGCTTGGTTCTCAAATCATATACTATACCGTATTTATATGGATCAACAATATTTTGAGGACGTCTTACATCTTCGTTAATATATTTTGTTAGCATGAAACCGCTTTCTAAATCTCCTAAGTAAAATTTACCTTTTTGGGTATCCATACCTTCATGTTTCATCCAATATGCAGCTGCGTTCAATTCTGCATGTACTCCGCTTCTTTTTGCTTCGTGCCATTCTTTTTTTATTATTTCAGGATATACTTTCAAAAGATATTCATCATCGCTCATTCTTGTATCATGTAAACCTTTAACAAAGAATGCTTTTACTCCGGAATTTTTATCTTCTCCAACAAATCTTAAATCTACTGATTCATTTTCTTTAAGAATATTAAATTTACGTAAAACATTTGTTAATATTTCGTTAGCTTCTACAGGACGTTTTTCGCCGGTTTTATCTTGTATATACTCCCCTCTAGAATTCTTTATGAACCTTGCGAAAATCTCTTCCTCTGTTTTAGGTCTGTGGAATTCACCACGGAAATTCCTAATCTTTTCTGCTACTTGTCCGAAAGCTTCTGTTATTTCTTGGGTAGCAATTCTACGTTCTGTTGCAGGAATTTTGTCAATCATAAATTTAGGCAGTTGACCTACTACTTTACTTTTTCCCGGTTTGGTCATAATAAGTTCCATGATTGCTCTTTGACCATCAGGATAAATTTGCTTTTGCAAAACGCTTGTAATACCATTGAAGCTTATATTTGCTTGGGTTTGTTCCGGCTGATTTTTAACCGGATTGTTTCTTTGGTTAGCATAATAATTAGCTGCATTTACGGGTAAAATTCTCATTACACACTCCTTTTGTGAATTTCACATATAAACTACTACATGTATAATCAGTATATCTC
>JAFUUT010000250.1 GCA_017477685.1 bacterium
AATAAAAAGGGGAAAATATATTTCCCCTTTTGTTAAGGGTAAATAAAATGAAGGATGCAGATTAAATAGTGGAGTTTAATCCTATTTTTAGATTAGATAGGTTGGAGTAGCATCTTTTTTTGATGCCGTATTCGTTATAATTTAAGTAGAATTTACCTCGTTTACATTTTGAATAGTCGATATCCTTTTTTTCGTATAAAATTTTGGGTTTAATTTTTTTTAAAAAGGCTATTGCGTTTTTGTTTTTGTATCTTATGGTAGAAACATTGTTTTGTTCGGAAATTCTTGTTAATTGTACTATTATGTTTTCGCAAACAGGACACTTCTTTAAATAATCTAATTCGCAAATTGAATACCCATTTTGCGGTGCCAATACAAAACTGCGAGTCTTATGCAGACCGCTGCAACAATGAATATATCCCATAAATATAGTTCTCTCCCGTAACTATATCGGCAAACAGCTTTACCATCCTAAGATTAAAAATCTTTAAGGGCTTTTATTGCCCTCGGGCTTGAACCTTAACCGATTACATTCTTAGTATAAATGCTTTTGAAAAAAAATAAAGTCCGTATTTTTACGTACGTAAAAATACGGACAGCCAACTGGCCTTTCGCTTATATTTAAAGAGTTTTGGGTGTATAATCCGTAAGTGTTGGAAATAAAATTTTAAAAAAATATTACCGACTTGCAAAATAAAATACTCAAATTAGAATATAAATATGGGGAATATATTACTAATCAGTGAGGATAATAATCTCATTGAAAGATTTAAAAATATTTTTAATCGCAGGCAATATAATTTAAGTTTTTGCTGTACTCCTACTTCATTGTTAGATTTTATTGAAGTTGAGAGTCCGGATGTGTTTGTAATTGATGAAAGGGTGCAGATTCCGGAATTGCCGTCAGTGGTAAAAAAAATTAAATCCCGTCACGAAAATAGCCAAATACTGTTAGTTACGGGAATAGAACCTGTATGTGAAGATTTGTCAGAAATTGTGAGCGGTTTTATTACTCCCGATTATAGTGATGAGTTTTTATTTGCAACAATAAATAATGATTTAAAAATAAAGGATAACCTTGATAAATTGTCTGCCCGCAATAATGATATGGCAGAAAGTTTGTATAGGTTGAATGTTTTGTATAATACAAGTTCTCAATTCGCCGGAACATTGAATACAAAAGAATTGTTGAATTATATGACCGAGGGTCTTGATAAATCTTTGAGTTTTGATTTGACCTGTATAATATCTTTCGGGTTCGAAAATGAACCGGTGCTTGTGATAAATTCGTTATATGATTTGTCCGAAGAACTTGTAAACGCTTTGAAACTTCGTTCTGTGCTGAATTATAAAACACTTTTTGAAAGCCGTGATATACCTTTTGAGATAGATGACAGAAATTTAAAAGTTGTGAAAAATATAAAAAATTTGAACGAAAAATTCACATTTTCAATATTTCAATATGATAATATGTTTGCTCCTATTGATTTAGGCGAGGAGTTTTTTGGGTGTATTGAAATCTTTAAAAACAAACCGTTCTCAACGGATGATGCAGCGTATTTTCAAACAATCGTGCGTCAGGTGTCATTACCTTTGAAAAGTGCGGGATTGTACAAAAAGATAATGGAGAAAAACCAAGAATTGGAAAAATTAGAAAGGGTGAAGTCAGATTTTATTTCTATAGTTTCGCATGAGCTCAGAACTCCGTTGACGCCCATAAAGAACGCTCTTTCAATTCTCTCAAGCGGCAGATGTGGCAATTTGGGCGAAAATGCTTCAAAATTCATTGATATGGCAAAACGTAATGTTTCCAATTTGACAAATATTATAAATGATATTTTGGATATAAATAAAATTGAAGCCGGTAAAATGGTTTTCAATTACAAGAATATGAATATTCATTCGGTTATCGAAAATGTTAAAAACAATTTTGATTGTGTAGCAAAAGAGCACTCTATAGATTTCAGGTCGGAGGAGCAGGAGAATTTGCCTGATATATATGCAGATTCTCAAAGGTTGGAACAGGTTTTGACAAATCTGGTTTCAAATGCAATAAAATTTACTCCTCAGGGTAAGCAAATTATTATCAAATCAGAACTTAAAAATGCTGATGATATTGCAATAGAAGACAGTTTCAAAAATGAAATAAACAATTTGTCCGGTGATTACATACTACTGAGTGTAAAAGACGAAGGTATCGGGATTAAGCATGATAATATTCTAAAAGCTTTTGATATGTTTACTCAAATTGAAAATTCCCTGACCCGAAAAGTCGGAGGCACAGGACTGGGGCTGCCGATTGCAAAACAGCTTATCAAAGCGCACAAGGGTGCTATCTGGTGTGAGAGTGAGGAGAATAAAGGCTCGAATTTCTATGTTGCGCTTCCTGTCGCATCTGAAAATGTTCAAGGTCAATCCGTACAAAAAGAATTCGTATAAGATAATTTTTGCCGTGATATAATAGATTTAGGTTATGGATAATGAAAAAAGAAAAATAAGTATATTGGGTTCAACGGGTTCTATCGGAACTCAAGCTCTTGAAGTTATAGAAAAATTATCTGACGAATTTGAGATTATAGCTCTATCCGCCGGAAGTAATACAGAACTGTTAAAAGAACAAGTTCAAAGATTTAAACCAAAATATGTGTGCATTGGCTCGCTTGAGAATGACAAAACAGATTTTGGCGGGGTAAAAGTTTTATATGGCGAGGAAGGTTTAGAACAGATTTGTTCCGATAAAGATAATGATATAATTCTCGTTGCTGTTTCCGGCAGGGTTGGTTTAAAGCCGACATTAAAGGCTATAGAC
>JAFUUT010000251.1 GCA_017477685.1 bacterium
CTTCTGAACTGTGGCCGTTGTCTCGAAGATCTTGAATCAGAGTTCTGCCGCCATTCATCTGTGCATAAGCACTCAGAGCTCTGCTGTTGATTTCTTCTTGAGTCCCTTCGCCATATGCGTGTTTTACACTATCTATAAACTTGTTGTACGCTTCCATAATTTGGTCTTGTTCATCATGTTCAATTTTATCTTTCAAATTGGCTGCATGCTCTTGAATAGATTCCATCGAAGCATTTATTTGCAGATCAGCGTTTCTTTGCATTTTTTGCTGGTCTATATTGTACTGGTTGTAGAATTGCTGATACTCTTTCATATTATTGAAATAATCTTTAGTAGTGGCTCCACCGCCCATGCAGCCGCCAAATGGAACTGAACCGAAGATACTGCCGTTCATTCCCATCATTCCGCCGCACATTCCCATAGGATATGTACTGTAATCAATGTCCAAATAATCAAAGTCTGTGCCACAAGCCATCGGACATGGATTGTATTGAAATCCTACCGGTTGTATTCCGCCGCATACATTACTTGACATACTAGCCTCCAAAATTAATTAACCTTTTAACCTACCTTACATATATAAAAAAAAATAGGAGCCAATAATTGCTTAATTATATAAAAATGTTAAGTTTTTGTTACATTATTTGGTTGATGTATATATAGTAAATTTAATTTATTATAAATCTGTATAAGAGGTATTGTCTTTTGAAAAAGTTGTTTAAAGCTTTATTCCCGATATTAGTGATTGCATTGATTGCGGTTGCGGTTTATTTTAATCAGAGTTTTGTAAAAGCTCAGATTAGAAAAGTTGAAGGCGTATTTTGGGTATTCCGCGGTGATGAAGCTTTCAGGCATATGGACATGATTCAGGCCATAAAGCACTATAAAAAAGGGTTAGACCTGTATCCTATGCATTATAGTGCATGGTATAACCTTGGGAACATATATGTAGCATACGAAGATTATTATTCTGCTTTGCATGCTTATTCTCAAGCTTTCAGGTATAATCCGAAAATGATGACCGCAAGAATGAATTACGGTATAGTTTCCTCTACAAAACTCGGAGATTTTGATAAAGCGATAGAACAGTTTAATGAGGTTACAAAAATAAAAAGAAGAATTATTTCTATTCCGACAATTTTCAGTAACAAGTACAGTACAAAAGAAAATAAAGCTATAGCATATTACAATATGGGGCTTGCGTATAGGATGAAATCTTTATATTCAAGTAATGATTGGGAAAAGGAAAGACGATATCTTAATAAAGCTATTCAATCATACAAAAAGTCAATAAAAATTTCTCCAAAGCGTTATGATACTTGGTTTAATTTAGCATTTGCTCATCATATTTCGGACAATTACCTTGAAGCAGGCAGATGTTATTGCCAAGCAATAAAATTAAAACCATATAGTTACGAAGCACATTTTAATTTGGCGGTTTTATTGAGGCATATGAAACATTATAAAGAAGCCTATGATGAAATTGAAAAAGCTTCTATTCTGGTAACTTCGCTTGATGACAGCTATAATGCTCAGCAGTATGTGGCAATTGTATTGAATGATATTACGACAAGTTTGTACCAAAATGACAAATATAAAGCGCAGATAAATAGGGCTATAGAAATAGAAAAATCAGAATCGGAAGAAAATCTTGAAAAAGAAGAAAAGCCTGCTAAAAAGGGATTGTTTAACAAAAAGAAAAAGGCAAAAGCTCGTAAACTTTCGGAAAAAGATGAGGATAAAGCATTGCGCGAAGACTTTGGAAGCTGCCCTTCAATGGAATATTTCACATATAGTGATGAGGAATATTAAAGTTTTAAAGTGTTTGTGCCGATAAATAATTTATAGAGTGTACAATCTTGTAACGAGAAGAAGTATGAAAGTATCGGCAGTATCTTATATAAGCGGAGTTCAATCAAAGCGGCAAGTTCCTAATATTGGCGCCTATATGAATGTTGCTTCTACAATTCAAGATTATAAACGTATCAATGACCTTTCAGGAATGCCATATGTTTATCCGATTAGCTTTACTTCAATACAAAATTCTTCAAAACTGAGACAATTATTTGCTTATGGGCTGCCATGTATATATAGCGGGCGTACAATGATTGATCCAAAACAATTATCACGAATGCTGAAAAATCAGACTTTTCTTCGCCCGTCAGAGGAAGTTATAAATGTGTTATCAAAGTATAAAGATAGTTTTTCGGGAATGGAATTAAAACTTTTTGAGATATTGCAAGAACGCTCTAAGGCTCATCCCCGGCAGACATTAAGTGAACTTATGCGAGGGATTGAGTCAATATATAGAAAAGATTTATATAAAAAACAAGCTCCGATATTTTATGACTTAAAAAAAGAATTTCAAAAACTTTCACCTGAATTGCAAAAACAATTTGAAACCCTTATGACAGAAACAGATAAACGCTTGTCAAAACAACCTGTCATTATGCCGTTTTCTTCATACGAATTTAAATATAAACTCGCAAAAATAAAAGAAGAAGTCTTAAAAATAGATCATCCTAAAGCAAAAAAAGTCATGAACAAGTTGATAAAAGAATCTAAAAGATTATCAAGCTCTACCGATCCGTCATCTGTTGAATTGCAAAAAAAAGTTTTAAGAATGATAGATTGGATAGTAAAAAAATCAGTCTTGAAAGACTATCAACCGCTGAGAGAATTGATAGATGTTTCTAATGCACGTTTGAC
>JAFUUT010000252.1 GCA_017477685.1 bacterium
ATAAAGAAATATTGGAAACAGAGCTTGAAAGATTTAAAAGTACAGGTGTAACAATTCATACTTCAACAAAAGTAACGCCCGACCTGTTTAATCAATTGGAAAAAGATTTTGATGCAATTGTACTTGCAATAGGCGGACATAACCCTGTTGTAATACCATTTGAAGGGTATGAGAGATTAATTAAAGGTCTAAACTTTTTAAAAGATTGCAAAAACGGTAAAAAATATAATTTAGGCAAAAAAGTTGTAGTTATTGGCGCAGGAAATGCAGCAATGGATGTTATAACAGAAGTTTATAAACAAAATGGTATCGAAAGCGTTACCGCAATAGATATTCAAGAGCCTTCTGCTTTTGAAAAAGAAATCAAAGCGGCTGAAAAACTGGGCGCAAAAATAATGTATCCCTGTTTTACGCAGAAAATAACTGATAAAGGTGTATTATTAAAAGACGGGCGACTTTTAGAAGCCGATAGTGTTATTATATCTGTTGGAGATAGACCCATCTTTGATTTTGTACCAAAAGATTATTTAGATGAAAAATCAAGAATTCAAATAAACGAATTTATGCAGACTTTTAATCCTAAAGTTTTTGCTATTGGTGATGCCATAAAGCCCGGCTTATTTACAAATGCAATAGCAGACGGAAAACATGCAGCAGAAAATATTATTAAATTTCTAAACAATGAAGAATTAACTCCAATTAAGGAAAAAGATTTAATTCCTGCTAAAAGAATTAAATCAGAGTATTACGAATGTTATTCATCTAATTGCGACAATGAACAAAATCGCTGTATGTCCTGCGGTTATTGCAGGGATTGTGGATTATGCAAACAAAGTTGTCCGCAAAACGCAATATCGAGAGTTGAACATGAAGATAACAAATTTGAATACGTTTCAGACCCAAACAAATGTATAGGTTGTGGAATTTGTGCAGGTCTATGCCCTTGCGGTATTTGGGAAATGGAAGAAAATAAATAATTCTATCTTTTTTACTTCTAAACTTTTGCTAAAGATTTAAAAATTAAATCCTGCGCTAATTTTGGCATATCCATTTTATCCGTACAAATTTCTATATAGCATAATTTATCTTTTTGTTCTTGTTCTGCATTAATTAATGCTTCATGCAGTTCTTGTTCTGTTTCAACCTTAATGCTCCACGATTTGCCGTTAAATACATCGGGGAGTTTTGAATAATTCCAAGAAGCAATATTATTGAATAAGTCCATAGGATTTTTGCATAATGCTCTTTCAATTGTATATCCTGAATTATTTATAACGATAATAATAGGTTTAACACCATGTCGCATCATAGAGCTTACTTCCTGAGCTGTTAGTTGATGAGATCCGTCCCCTGTTACTAATATAACCCTTTTATTCCTTTCTGCTATGGTTGCACCAAAAGCGGCAGGAGTTGCCCAACCGATAGAACCCCATAAAACTTGATTATATAAATGGGCACCTTTAGGTAATTCCAACGTAGCAAAGCCAAATTCAACAAGACCTGTTTCAGAAAATATTATATCATCTTCTTTTATAAAATCTTGTATCTTTGAATATATAAACTTAGATTCTAACGGTTTATTTTCTTCCGTTTCTTTAATTAAATTTTGAGGCAAAACTTCATGATATTCATTTTTATATGCGGGCACTATTTTTGAAAGCCTTGATAATACATCTTTCATTAAAACATTATCATATCTTATATATTCAACCGTTGTATAAGTGCCTTCTATATCAATCATTGACGTTGGTTCAAAATTATAATCAAAA
>JAFUUT010000253.1 GCA_017477685.1 bacterium
ATCGTTTCGAGTTAATTACTTAACTCGCTTTGACTCATTTTATTAATTTTTCATTTTGCAGAATCATTTTTGTTGAATTGAACAAGTATTGTTTGTCATTCCTATGTGAAATTGTTTCCACATTTCAGCTATTCTGTTGTCAATGTACTGACTGCCAATAAATCCAAGAATTTTTTCAAGGATAATAACGCTCTATTCTATTTTCGGCGTCCCTATCGTTACCACTATAACTAAAAAATAAGTAGTAACACCCTTTCTGGCTACTTATGTGCTATGCACATTTACCAATGTATTATAAACATTTTTAGAATGCAATAGTTTTCTTCTATTTTTCATATTTTTTGTAATGTTTCGTAATATTTTAATCTTTTGGATAATTTACAGGCTGAAAACCCTTTTATACCTTGATATTTTAATTTGTCTGTTAAGATTTGTAACAAACATGCGCTTTAATTAGCAATTTTTTTTATGTGCAATACTTTATATTAATATATAAAGCTCTCTCTTCTTATTTAAACGGATAGGCCTTGGTAAATTATACAAGGTCTTTTTTTTATGAATTCTTATATGTTTTTTTATGTTGGTGTGAATGGTGTTTAGAGATTATTGATAATTTGATCTTTTCTCCTAAAAGCACGTCGTATCGCTAAATGAAGTAAAGTTTAACTAAGTATAATAAAAAAATACCGTCATTATAAAATGGCGGTATTTTTTTGTTTTTAAATTATTGTCTAAACTAATTCTGCAATTTTTGAAGCATTTTTCTTAGCTATTTCTACTAAAGACGATGCAGTTGCAATCATACCGAGTTCAGAAGTCAGTTTGTTGATGCAAGATCCGCATCCGATTGCGCTTGCACCTGCTGCAAATGCAAACGGTGCAGTTGTAGGATTGATTCCAGTTGCTGTCATTACAGGAATTTCAACATTTCTTACAAGTTCAATTGTATTAGAAATTGTTAATTCTGCTCTATCCATCAATGCTCTTGCACCTTCTAATTGAACATCAGATGTATAATGTCCTTCGGTTTGGATTAAATCAACCCCAATAGCTTCAAGTTCGTGAGCAAGTTCGATTTGTTCGGAAATTGAGATTTCTCCCGGAATTGTTACACTGAAGAATATATCCTCATCTGCAAGGAGTGCTTTTGTTTCTTTTGCTAATGCTAAAACATCAGATGCAGAGAAAGATGCACCTGTTTTGTACAATACGTCAAAGTTGCCAAGTTCAATTGCATCTGCTCCAAGTTCAACTGCTCTTACAAGTCCAGACGGTTTTACTGATGATACAAATATCGGCATGTCTGTCATTGAACGAATTTCTGAAACGATTTCTTCTTTTGCACAAATATCAACCGCGCTGGCACCTGATTTTTCTGCTGCAGATACTACTTTTTTAATATTTTTGATATCAAAATTATCAATACCTGCAATAACTTTAACTGCACGTTTTTCTTCTAAATGTTGTTTAAATAAATCAATTCTTGACATAATTTTCTCCTTAATTGTGTATAATATAGATTCTCCCTATGTTTGGATTATACATTAATATTTTAATATTTTCAAGAAGTATCTCTAAACTGCCGATAGAGAGAATGTTTTTGAATGGGGCTACTTGGATAATCTATTATGACAGTGAGGTTTGTTATGAAAAAAATGTTAATAATTATAGCAATTTGTTTATCTTGTGTTCCTGTATATTCTCAGCCGTTATTTAATCAGGATGAGCAGGTCGCAATTCGCTTATATGAGCGTATAAGTCCTGCGATTGTTGCAATTGAGGCTCAACTGGCAGACGGAATGTCTGCCGGTACAGGTTGTATTGTCTCTAAAAATGGTTTGATTCTTACGGGGCTGCATGTAATAGAAGGGGCGAAAGAGATTGATGTGACGACTTATAACGGGCAAACTTATAAGGCGAGGTTTGTTGCAAAGATGGAGGATAAAAAAGATTTGGCTCTTTTAAAAATTGACCCCAAAGAAAATATGCCGACTGTTTCTTTTGGTGATTCAGAAGATGTCAGGGTTGGGCAAAGAGTGCTTAGTATAGGAAATCCATTCGGATTTTCTAATACTTTAACTCAAGGTATTATTTCAAGAATTGATTACACTAAAAACAGATTCCAAACAGATGCTGCCATAAACCCCGGATGCTCAGGCGGACCTTTGATAAATTCCACAGGAGAGGTGATTGGTATCAGCCAATCAATTTATAATCCTGATCATAATATCTCTAATATCGGTATCGGATTTGCAATCCCTTCAAATGAAGCGGTTAAATTCATTACTACTGTTGATAAAAGTAAAATTTTGAGCAGTAAATAAAATTTTATGTTATATTTAACACATATACTATATTAATTAATGAGGTTGTTTTGATAAGATTTCTAGGTGTATGTGTTAAAAATTTTATAGAGTGCATAAAGTATTTGTTTGGCGGTAATGCTCGCATAAAAACTATTATTGAACAGGCGGCGGCTATTAGTTATGATTCATTGCCGATATCTTTGGTTATTGCTTTTATTGCGGCGGCTGTCATCACTATACAGGTTTCCAAACAGTTTTTGATGAGTGGTGCGGAATCGTATATCGGCGGCACAATCGCAATTGTTATGATAAGAGAAATTGCTCCGGGATTTGTCGCTTTGGCGATTGGGGCAAGAGCAGGAACCGCGATTTCTGCAGAAATCGCCAATATGCAGGTTACATCTCAGGTCGATGCTATAAAAACTTTGAAAATTAACCCTATCGGGTATTATTTTACCCCTAGGATTATTGCTTCTGCGATTACTGTTCCTATGGTTGTCATGATTGCGGAATTTGTCGGGATTGCCGGAGGAATGCTTGTTTCTCAAGCCACAATTGATTTGCATCCTGCTCGTTATTGGACTTCTGCATTTGCGTGGATTAGTGCAAAAGATATTTATATAAGTCTTTTGAAAGCATGTATTTTTGGAGGCTTAATTGCTCTTGTTTGTGCCTCTAAAGGTTATGAAACAGTGGGCGGCGCCAAAGAAGTCGGAACTTCTACAACCCAAGCTGCTATATTGTCAACGATTTATATGCTTGTTGCGGATTTTTTGATAAATCTTGTATTTTATATTATCTGATGTAATTACTGTAATTTTTTGATTTGTGACCCCTCACCCTAACCCTCAGCTTTTGCATACAGGCTCACACGCTTCGCCCTAGCTGGGCTGTTCGCTTTGTATCCCCAAAGGGGCGAGGGAAGATACTAAGCACCCCACGTGAAAAGATGTGGCAATTTTACACGCAAACAAAAAAGGACTTATTTTATTTATAAGTCCCTTTTTGTTTATTATATATTAATTTATCCCTAGTTTATTCTTTGAAACATATATCCTATTCCGCGAGCAGTAAGGATTAGCTCCGGATTTGCAGGATCTGTTTCGAGTTTCGAACGTAATCTTGAAATATGAACGTCTACGACACGTGTATCAATTCTATGATCTGACGGGTATGCCCAAACGTGTTGAAGAATTTCGTTTCTTGAAAATGCTTGACCTGAATTGTTAACCAATAATTCTAACAAGCTGAATTCCATACCTGTAAGTCTGATACGTTCATTCTTTCTGTATACTTGACGACGAGCTGTGTCAATTTTGATATTACCGGTTGTGATTACGTTTTTAGTAACTTTTCCTGAAATTGTTGATACTTCTCTGTTGTTTGTACGTCTTAATACCGCTTTAACTCTTGCTTCAAGTTCTTTCGGGCTGAAAGGCTTGATAACATAATCGTCCGCACCGAGTTCCAAACCCGTAATTCTTTCGGATACATCTCCTAAAGCTGTTAGTATAATAATAGGCACATCTGAAGTACGTCTGATTTCTCTTGTAACTCCATAACCATCCATTTTTGGCATCATAACATCCA
>JAFUUT010000010.1 GCA_017477685.1 bacterium
ATCACGTTGCACCTTTTCTTCGTATTTTTTTGCGAAATCACAATATACGGAAAGATCTGTTTTATCAACATCTTCAAGTTTTGTATTATTTTTTGAGATAAACGATTTTGCAACAGGAATCAAATAATCCCCCGGATAATAATTCTTTCTTTCTTCCTCATCAGTCGGGAAATCTATATTTTCACCCAATTCTTGTTTTATACGAATTACAAGAGAACGACCAAGTTTTTGTATTTGAGAACCTGCATCATTTATATAAAATTCTTGATAAACATCGTGTCCGTAAAATTTTAAGAGATTTGCCAATGCACTTCCCATCGCAGCCCATCTGCCGTGCCCAATATGAAACGGTCCTGTCGGATTTGCTGAAATATATTCAAGAATAATCTTTTCACCTTTTACATTTTCAGGTTTACCAAAATTATCCTGTTTACGAATTATTTCTTCGACAAGATTTAATAAAAGTGATTCTCCGGCTTTAAAGTTAATAAACCCGCCAACTACACTGTAATTATTATCTTCTTTATCAAGAAACTCAACAATTGAATTTGCAATCATAGGAGGTGCAATTTTAGCATTTCTTGCCAATGAGGATACATTTATTGCAAAATCCCCAAATTCCGGATTCTTAGGTTTTTCAACAACCAAGGTTCCTTTAGCATAATCTGTCATCTGCCCGAGTTTCTGAGCTTTTATAGCCTTTTGTAAGGCTTCTTCAATTTTATTCAAAAAATAATCTCTTAACATAATATTCCTCTTAACTATCTTTTAATATTATATAACAAACAAAAAGACAGTATTTAATACTGCCTTTTTGTATCAATATAGCGAATATTTAAAAAGCATATTCAGGAATTTCAAATTGTTCATTATTAGCATCTTTATTTACAAAAGAAAGATAATATTTCATAGATTTATCTTTGCAGGACATATATAAGTCCTCTGGAATAAGCTGTTTATGAATTTGAGTTCTTTCACCTGAATAATTACCTAAAACAGAGGCATATTTTAATATGTCATCCTTATTCAACCCTCCGCCATATGCTTTTGTTTTGGCATCAGTACCGGAAGGACGGATTTCAATATACTTATCATCAAATTCTAAATATGTACCATCTCCTACAAATTTGGCATTCTTCAGATTATCAAAGTTCAAACCTTGTGCTGAGAATTTGTCATTTAAAATTTCTTTCACCGCCGATACATCAATAACTCTTTCACGGAGAGCAATTGCCATTGATAAATAGAACATATCATTCAAGGTTCTTTTTTCTTCGCCTTTTATCTTTGATGCTTTTAACTTGTCAATATCAGGTTCAGACTCATTATAATAAGCTATATCAACTCTTGTATCAAAACGTCCGACAATATCATTTTTATTAAAGACATTAATCAAATAATCTGACAAACATGTATCACCAAGCTTTGCAACAAGAGATGACGCAACAACAATAGCTTCGGTTGCACTCTTTTCGCGCATTGCAATTGCACATCTGTTGTGTATAGATTTTATAAGCTCCTCTGTACCCATAATCATGCCGCCGGATTCTTCGCCCGCAAACAATAATCTTGGGTTAACACCTAAGTTAATCGGTTGACCAAAGACATCATCAATAACAACGGGTTCTAATGGAGCATTTTTAATTTTATACTCAACTTTTTTCATAATATTTGCAATCTCTTTAAAACCAACAGGTACATTTACAACCTTTACGCCGTTTGATTTTGCCCATTCATCCCAAGAAAGAGCAGAAGCAGTCGTTTTAATAATAAAACGAGGGTGATTATCCCAGTTTCCGCTTAATTTGAGTTGGTTTGCCCAAAAATCCATCAGCATTAAGAATGCCTGATTTGCAGTATATATTGTTAATATTCTCTCATCATCAAGTTTAATATAATCAATACCGAAAGATGAAAGTATATCACTTCTGCTGCTTGATTCGATTTGAGTAACAGTAAGTCTGTCATGATCAGGATCGGTAATAAGCACAGTGGTTCCGACAGGATAATTTTCTAATTTGTCAGGATACCCCATTGTTTCTATAACAGGAAAGAATTTAGCACCATCTTGCCGCTTTGCAACTACCGTAGCATCTACAGAATAATCATAGAAGGCTTTTTCACCGCTTGGAGTGGTATTATACTTCCCGATAGAGTGGAAGAACGGATCTTCCTCAGTATTAAACCAATCATATTTATCAGAAACACCAAGTTTATTTAGTACACTTGATAATGTCCTATGCGCAGAACCACCCACACATTCAACTATTATTTTTCCGCTATAAGACTTTATTAAATCCACATTGATATCTTTCGCAACTCCGGACTTTAAATATTCAACGTACAAATCAACACCGTCTTCAATACTTTGCATATATGACTGATTTATAAGAGGATTGTCAGATGCAGAAATTTTAATCTCATAAGAGCCTTTTTCCTCTACTTCATCAAATATTTCTTGAATTTTACGCACAAACTCCATAGATTCTTCAGGGAGATACTGACTACCCTGACAATTCAAATCCTTTGTCGCATTTTTAACCGAAATACCATGACTTGATGTAATATATTCTCCTCCC
>JAFUUT010000254.1 GCA_017477685.1 bacterium
AAGTTTATCATTATTGATAGTGTAACATAAACATAATTTTATAAGCATTACCTTAATAAAAAAATAATGTTTTGGGGTAAGTAATAGCTCCTACTTAGCCTCCCACAATAGACTAAAAAATAATATTTACAAATATTACACAATAATTACTTCTTTGCCCAAAAGAAATAAATAAGTTATTATCAATGATATGAAATCTATAGTTTTAATAGGTATGATGGGGACAGGGAAAAGTACTATAGGCAAATATTTAGCCGAAAAACTTAACCTGAAATTTATTGATATTGATTCTACAATAGAAAAATTTCAACAAATGAGCATCGCGCAAATTTTTGAAACTAAAGGCGAAGAATACTTTCGCGATATTGAACGTGAATACATTATGAACACATTTGAAAATAATTCCGTTATTGCACTTGGCGGCGGGGCTTATGAAGATAAAGAAACAAGAAGATTTTTGATGAATTCTCTGATTATACATCTCAAAACATCACCGAATATTATTTATGAACGAATTAAAAATGACAAAACAAGACCCCTTTTAAAAGATCAAATGACCGTTGAAAAAATTGCACAAATTTATAACTCTCGTGCAATAAATTACGAAAAAGCAAATATTACGATAACAACGGACAACAAAACACCCAAAGAAATTGTAAAAGAGATTATGGAGGCTATAGAATAATGTGCATTCTTAATGTCAATATTAATGAAACAGAAAAAAATTATCCTATATATATAAGTAACAAAAATATAGACAACCTTCAAACCTCAATTATGCAAGAAGTTGGCAATAATAATTATATTGTCGTTATCAGCCAAAAAGTTTTTAACCTGTATTCCAAATTATTAAACTTCCCAAAAGAAAAAGTTTTTATTTTAAAAGACGGTGAAAAAGAAAAAAATATTAAAAACTATACAAAAATTTTAGAATTCGCATTATCAAAAAAACTCACAAGAAAAGATTATATCATTGCTGTTGGGGGCGGAGTTGCAGGTGATTTAGCGGGCTTTGCGGCATCAACATACATGAGAGGAATCAATTATATCCAAGTTCCCACAACACTTTTAGCATGCACAGATAGTTCCGTTGGCGGAAAAACAGCCATTAACACCAAATACGGCAAAAATTTAGTGGGGGCTTTTTACCAGCCTAAAGCAGTTTTTATTAATGTTAATTTTTTGAAAACTCTCGATGAAAGGCAATACAAAAGCGGTCTTGGAGAAGTTTTAAAATACGGATTCATTGAAAAAAACAGCGAACAGAATGAAGAACCAAACCTTATAAATTTCCTGAGCCAAAACTATGAAAAAATATTAAATAAAGATATTTTAACTCTCATAGAGCTTATTAAAATTTGTATAAAAATTAAAATATCCGTTGTTGAAAAAGATGAGAAAGAAAATAATTTAAGAATGATTTTAAACCTCGGGCATACCTACGCTCATGCGCTTGAAGTTATTTCCAACTACAAATATACCCATGGAGAATGTGTAAGCAAAGGAACCGCAAAGGCTTTTAATATCGCACTCAAACTGGGAAAAATTGACAAAGAATACAAATTTATCTGTGAAGATTTAATAAAAAAATTTGAATTCCAACAAATTCCTGAATACAACAAAAATAAAATTATCCAAATTATGACATCTGATAAAAAATCTCAAAACGGAAAAATAAAATATGTTCTGCCTGTAGGCTATGCGCAGGTTGAGACTTTTGATTTCACACCGGAAGAATTAACGGATATTTTGTAATGTAAAATTTTTGAACCCAAATAAACATAATGCTAAGATAAATCTTATGGAATTAAAAAAATTACCCAAAAATCCAATAGAAGTAACTATTAAAATGATTAACTGCAAGTGGAAAATTCTCATTATAAGAGAACTTTTAACCGGCACGAAGCGTTTTGGACAGATTAAAAAAGCCGTATCAGGAATTACCCAAAAAGTCCTGACTTCTAAACTCAGAGAGCTTGAACAAGACGGACTTTTAACACGGGAAGTATACGACCAAACCCCGCCAAAAGTAGAATATACCTTGACAGATGTAGGTTATAGCCTGCACACAGTAATAGAAGCCCTCAAAGAATGGGGAAAAGATTACAAAAAATATCTCAAACTTATCAATCGGATTTAAACGTCAGGTAATGTGCCTTTAACGTCAGCAATTGTATCGCATCCGAGATTGAATACTTCGTGTAATGATTTAATGGCATTTTGAGAATTTTCTTTATCAATAAGGCAACTAATCTTAATTTCACTGGTTGAAATCATACGAATATTGATATTATTTTCAGCCAAAGTTCTAAACATCGTAGATGCAATACCCGGACGATCAATCATGCCTGCACCGATAATAGAAATCTTGGCAATATTTTCATCAAAGCTTACTTCTTTTGCACCCAAATCTTTTACAACAACATCAAGAATTGATTTAGTTTTGTCCAAATCTTCTTTGTTTATTGTAAACGCAATATCATTTGTATTTGAAACTTTTCTTGCATAAGACTGAATAATCATATCAACAGAAATATTTTCTTTTGCAAGACTGCTAAATAGAGTTGCAGCTTCACCCGGAGTATCTGGGATATCACAAACTACCACTCTTACCTGAGACAAATCCACTGCTACACCTGCAACCGGTTTATTTATTTCCATTTTTTCAACTCCTAATATTAACGTGCCCATATCTTCACATTTGAAACTGCTGCGAACTCTCAAAGGTACTGCTGAATGTTTTGCAGTCTCAACACTTCTCGGGTGAAGAACATTTGCTCCTGCATGCGCAAGTTCAAGCATTTCTTCATAAGAAATCTCATCAAGCTTTGATGCATTTGGAACAATTCTTGGGTCTGTTGTATATACACCTTCAACATCCGTATAAATATCGCATCTTTCAGCATTCAGAGCAGACGCAATCGCTACAGCAGAAGTATCTGAACCACCGCGGCCCAATGTAGTAATTTCACCATCTTCTGTCACACTTTGAAATCCCGCAATAATAATTATATTACCTTCATCTAAACTTTCACGAAGTTTGTCTGTTTTAATATCAATAATTCTCGCTTTAGTATGTACATTTTCTGTTATTATACCAATTTGAGCAGCATTATAACTGATAGCCTTATATCCGCATGCCTGTATTGCCATTGTCAAAAGAGACATTGAAACACACTCACCTGTTGACATAAGCATATCCAGTTCCCTTGCACTCGGGTTAGGATTGATATCATGAGCCAGCTTTACCAAATGATCCGTTGTATGTCCCATAGCCGAAACAACTACAACAACATCATTTCCTAACTCTTTTTCTCTTATAACAAGGCGGGCAACATTTTTTATCTTGT
The DNA here is from genome assembly GCA_017477685.1 of bacterium. GTDB lineage: Bacteria > Cyanobacteriota > Vampirovibrionia > Gastranaerophilales > Gastranaerophilaceae > Zag111. Next base: position 3,351 of record JAFUUT010000254.1, read on the forward strand.
CCGTATCTGCAACCGAAGTGCCGCCAAATTTTTGTACTATTATCTTTTTCAACTTAATTACTTTCCGATAAATTCTTCAATACATCCTCAAGCTCTTGTTTTTGCGGGGTATATTCAAACTGTCCCAAATCAATCGCTCTATTTGCAATAGATATTGCTTCTTTAATATTATATTCACAAACATTATTCTTGACAAGTGTATAAGATACAAAAAATAATAAATTTAAGACTTCTATATTATTTGAATCAATTTTTTCCGCTCTGCGCAATTTTCTCTGCGCCTCTTCAAAATCCGAAACACTTATTAGCCACTTGGAATAATCCAATAAACCATTTATATATTGCGGATTACTTTCTACAAACTTATCAAAATATTCTCTGACTTTGTAATTATTATTCAATTGGATATACGATTTTGCAATATTGTAATAATTATAAATCTGATTTTTATCAGTTTTTAAAGCTTTATTAAACATATCGATTGCATCATCGTATTTGTTTTCCTGCATATTTAAAAGCCCGATTGCTTCTTGAATATAGACATTACCAAGGTTACGTTCTTTTAATTCTTCTAATAATGCAAAATCGCCCTTATAAGCATTTACAAGAGCCATACCGATTTTTGCTTCCGCAAAATTTTCATCTTGCTCCAGTGCTTTGTTAAATTTTTCTTCAGCCAAACCAAAATCCAACAATCTTACACATGCTTTGCCCCACTCAAAGTACAATAAAGCACCCTCAAGTCCGTTTTCTAATGCGATTTTAAATACTTCATGCGTATTATCCGCATTTTTTTGAATAGAATAAACCTCACCCAAAATACAATATGCAGGAAGCATTTTACTGTTTACTGCAATAGATTTATTTGCATATTCAATTGCTTCATCATAACGTTCTTGCAAAAGTTTTAATTTGGCATATTCATAATTGCTGCTTTCATTTGGAGCAACTTTTATCAGAAATCTCAATTTTTCTTCTGCAGAACTGTATTCTCCTATTCGCGAGTCCATAACCGCAGATAATAAGATTGCCGTAAAATTATATTTATTATATTGTGCGGCAAGTACAAATTTATCTCGGGCAAGAGCATATTTTTTTAGCTTCATCAAAGCCATTCCCCAGCCGGTAAAAACATCCGAATTGTTAGGAGTGATTTTGTTTGCTTTTTCAAAAGACTGAATAGCCGTATCTATACTATCAGAATACAAACAAACCATACCATATCTTAGGTATACATCTTTATCATTTGGATTTAGTGCAATAACTTTTTCATAATTTATTATTGCATTTTTAAAATCCTGTTCATTTTCATAAATGCGGCCAAGATATTTGTAAACAAGATAATCTTGTTTAGAAATGTCCAAAGCAGCAAGTAAGACTTTTTTGGCTTCCTCGTAGCTTCCTTCTTCCACAAATTTTTTAGCTCTGTTTACGTAAGCAACCGTAGGCAAAGATTGAACAATTGATTCATCCTTGTATGTATCTATGGATTTGTTCAAATTTTTAATTTTATTATAAATATCTTTTAATCTGCTAAACAAATTTTTGACCTTTTACTCTCTTGCACAATTAAAATTTATATTCACAAATTCACTTCTATTTGCTATAATTATACCATAAAGAGAGTGTAGTTAGAATATGACATATTTTTATGTAGTCAATATTTGCGTAATTATCTTATTTATATGTTTGTTTTTCATAACAAGAAAAACAAATAAACGCTGGTCAAAAATAAATGATTATCTCGGTAAAGTAACAACAACTGTTGATTCTATACGATATGGTGATTTAACAACAAAAATCATTAAATCTGATCACCCGACATACCAAAATGTTACAAACAGTATTAACCGAATGGTCGAAACTCTAAACGACAGAGAAAAGATGATTGCCGAATACCAAGCCGAACTTATGAACCAAAACAGACTCTTAGAATCTGTTATCAATTCCTTGTCTGACGGTATTCTAATAATTAACGACAAATTTGAAATCCTTAGAGCAACCCCAAAAATTCTCAAATGGTTCGGAATAAGAAAAGGCAAAAATATTATCGGGAAAAATGTATTTGAATATATTCAACTCTCCGATGATGAAGCAGACCCGTCAAAACTTGAAAATGTGGAAATATTTATCAAACATATGCCTTCAAATACATTTATGATAAATTCCCAACCTCTTATGCATATTGACAAAAAAAGATACGTTTTAATTATCAAAGATGTTACAACCGAAAGAGAGATTGAAACACTCAAAGCTGACTTTGTTGCAACATTAACTCATGATTTGAAAGTTC
>JAFUUT010000255.1 GCA_017477685.1 bacterium
AATCAGGGGTTACAAAATCAGCAGCAGGCTCAGGCTGCACAAAATAATGCACCGGTAATGCATGGACAAAATTCGACAGGAGATGTTGTTCAACAAGCAGGCGGCGGCGCATATATGAACAGAGCAAGAGCTTCTCAGGATGCAGACCCATTGACGACGTTAGGCTTAACAGCCGCAATAGGATATGGTATCGGTCAGGGCATGGATCATTTTGGACCAAAGTGTGAAGGCGAATATAAAGATACTATATTAGGTAAATTGGGCGAAAAAGGGGATAACTTCTCTCAAAATACAAAAGTCGGAAGATATATAGAAGGAACATTTAACAAATTTGATAATTGGCTTATAAAAAAAGCCAGAACAAATAAATTTGCTTATTGGTTAAAATATCATTCAACTTCTCCGGAGTGGCAATTTGCAAAGATGCCTATGCACGGTTTATCCGGTTATTGGTCAACCGATATGTCTAATATTATCGAAAAAGATTTGGAACCGATTTCTGCAAAGCCAACTAAAATATTTATGTTTTTCCCCGGACCAAAAATAAATGCTTTTAATCGTTTAGCTGATTACGGAATGAGTAAAGATGAAATTTTGGCATTTGAAAATTCCTTGAAAGATAGAACTTTTGCGGAAAAAGCAGTTGCATTGCAGAAAAAAGAATTAGAATTATTAGGTTTCAGACCAAATTCTTTTGCTGGTAAGACATTAGAAGAAATGCAGGGCATGGCAAGAGATTGGAAGGTTACTAACAGATATAAATGCGCGAACTATGGAGAATTAGAAAAGAAAATTAAATCTATATTAGATGACAAAGACGGATTTATGAGATGGTTGAAAGATATCACAAAAGATGGTGATACAAGTATTTCAATCAATAAATATGATAATTCTTTATGGGGCAGAATTAAGGCTCATTTAGCAGGTCGTAGAGTAACCTTAAGAGAATATTATAACAAGGGGCTTGCCGCAACAGGAAAAGGCAATAAAACTGTTATAGGCAGATCTTTACCAAAAGCTTTGGGCTGGTTTCTTGAAGGTTGTACAAACAGATTCAGCGGTGGTAAATTGGCACCGTTTATTCAGGCTACAATCTTTGCAGATATGGCATACCATGTTATAAAAGCTCCAAAAGGCGAGCATGGTAAAACTTTTGCAGAAAGATTTGTAAATGACTTTTCATATTTTATAGCCGGTACTTTAGGGCTTATCGGGTTACATAAAATTGGCGGTTGGAAGTATCTCGGTACTGATGCTGCCGGACGTGAGGCTTACAGAGCAAAACAAGTTGCCCATAATGCAAAAAATGCCGCTAAAGGTTTTGCTTCAAAGAAATTATTTAATGAGAGTACAAAGGCTGTAGATGCTCTATTAAATACTAAAGGCTTAAAATGGTATGAAAAGGTATTACAAAAGATTGGCTGTATTGTAAATATGGGTAATGAACATTTCAAACCGTATTTATCTCCAAATAAAAATAACTTGAATTGGCTTCGCAGAATTATGAATACAAACGTAATCGGTGTACCTTTCAGAATTTGGGCAGTAATCTTTGCATTCACTCCGGTTGTCGCAAAAGTCTTAACAAAAGGTGTTCATGCAATATTTGGCAAACCGACCAATTCCGTGTTGGATGAAGATATGGAACAAGATGACGAACAACAATCTCAAGCTGTTCAAAATATGGTAAATCCTCAAAATCCTAATGCTCAAACTCAGCCTGGTGTTGTTGACCCAAATCAAGCGGCATACCAAAGCATGGCAAATCAGACATCCCGTTACAAGTATGTGTATCCGCCTCAAGGAGCTGATTTTGCAACTCTGGCTCAGGCTCAAAACGGTCAAATGCCTCAAAATCAAATGATGCCTAATCAAGTGCAAAATCCTCAAATGGCACAAAACCCAATGATGCAGAATCAAGCACCAAACGGTCAAATGCCTCAAAACCAAATGATGCCTAATCAAGTGCAAAATCCTCAGATGGCACAAAACCCAATGATGCAGAATCAAACACAAGTAGTTAACAATAATATGAACGCAAATAACAATAGCAGTACCGAGCAAGAACCTGTAAGAACTTACATCCCTTCTCCTGCCGGCATGGTTGCTCAAACTCCGGATCAAAGTGCTGCAAATGCGGCTATGCAAATGGCAGATAAAGCAGAAAAAGAAATTCAGGCAGTGCTTTCCGGTACTAATAAGTAATTGCAATAGTTTATAATATGTGTTATATTATATTAGCTCTGTACGGGTGTAAATTTTGTTCCTACATTTTTATAAATAGGGAGAGTTAACTCCGATTGAGGTTGAAGTATACCCACCGATAATTTATCGCCAGTGGGAAACGGATTACTCAGGGTTCTCACCCACCTGCGAGCCTGGCAGGTAACAAAATCCGCCGGTATGGAGCTTTTATTTTTTTTTATGTTTTATTGCCATGCTTTTTCTAAAATGATATACTGTCCTTTAAAAGGTTACTAAAATATTGACAAGGCAGGAGATATGGGTTTAACGGATAGGTTTAAAGAGTTTAAAGAAAAAAGCGAAAATAAAGTTGTTGTTTTATCCCCGCAAAAAGAACAGATTGAAGTAAAAAAGAAAGAATCGAATTCTTATGTTCAGGAAATTACAAACAGTATTGTTGATAAAATAAAAAATACCCCGTATTGGGATGATTATACTGTTATGGCTCAAAGAAAGATGATTATGAAATATTTTGAAGCAAAAATGGATGGGAACTGTGACGATATTTCTGTTGTCTCAGGGGATGACAAACTGGATTTTATTGACTCTGTAATGAAGCTGGTTAAATAGTTTTTCTTACAAAATATTTTGTACTAAAATTGTGTATATGGAACACAGACTATTTAAAATTTCTTCAAAATATAAACCTTCCGGCGATCAGCCTCAAGCCATAGAAAAGTTGGTTGAAGGTGTCGAGCGCGGTGATGACAGCCAAACACTTTTAGGTATTACAGGTTCGGGAAAAACATTTACGATTGCAAATGTTATAGAAAGAATTCAGCGCCCGACCCTAATTATAGCTCATAATAAGACTCTTGCCGCTCAATTGTATAATGAGTTTAAGGAACTGTTTCCTGATAATGCAGTTGAATATTTTATAAGTTATTATGATTATTATCAACCGGAGGCATATATTCCGAGAACAGATACATATATTGAAAAATCATCCAGCATAAATGAAGAAATTGACAGGTTACGTCACAATACTACAAGAAGTCTGTACGAAAGAGATGATGTTATAGTAGTATCTTCTGTCAGCTGCATTTACGGCTTAGGAGTCCCTGAAAATTATTTTAAAGGGACTATAGAACTTCAAGTGGGCGATGAACTTGACAGAGACGGATTTTTAAAACATCTTGTTGAAGTCAGGTATGAACGTAATGATTTGGAATTAAAGTATTCTACATTCAGAGTTCGGGGTGATATTATTGAAATTATGCCTCCTTATGAAAAAACGATAACAAGATTATATTTCTTTGGTGATGAAATAGAAAAAATTGTAAAAATTGATAACGTATCAGGCGAAATTGTCGATACTCCGAACAAAATAGTTCTTTATCCTGCGGTTCATTATATAACTGATGATGAAGATCAGGAAGAAACTATTCGTTTAATTCGCCAAGAACTTCAATCAAGACTGGCAGAACTAAACTCTGAAAATAAGCTTATAGAAGCGCAGCGCTTGGAGCAGAGAGTTCACTATGATATTGAAATGATGAAAGAAATGGGATACTGCACAGGGATTGAGAATTATTCAAGAATTCTGGAACGCAGAGCTCCCGGTACTCCTCCTGCAACTTTACTGGATTATTTCCCTGATAATTTTATAACAATAGTGGATGAATCTCACGAAACCCTGCCGCAAATCCGCGGGATGAGTCACGGAGATGCCGCAAGAAAACAGGTTCTTGTCGATTATGGGTTTAGATTGCCTTGTGCAAAAGATAACAGACCATTAAATAACAAAGAATTTTTTGACAAAGTAGGGCAAAAGATATATATTTCTGCGACTCCTGCGGAATTTGAAAGAAATACGTCTTCTCAAATTGTCGAGCAAATTATTCGTCCTACAGGGCTGCTTGATCCAAAAATATCCGTTCGGCCGATTGATACTCAAATTGCAGATTTAAAAGCTGAAATTAAAAAACGTGTAGATAAGAATGAAAGAATTCTGATTACAACCCTTACAAAGCGTATGGCTGAAGATTTAACGGATTTCTTTTTGCAAGAGGGCATAAGAGTAAGATATTTACACAGTGAAATTAAATCTATCGAAAGAGTCGAAATACTAAGAGATTTACGTCTTGGTGAATTTGATGTCCTTATCGGTGTAAACTTGTTAAGGGAAGGACTGGATATTCCGGAAGTTTCGTTGGTTGCTATTATGGACGCTGATAAAGAAGGATTTTTGAGGTCTGAAACGAGTTTAATTCAAACAATCGGACGTGCTGCAAGAAATGCATGCGGTGAGGTTATAATGTATGCCGATAAGGTTACTGATTCTATGGCAAACGCAATTAAAGAAACCGAACGCAGAAGGAAAATTCAAATCGAGTATAATCAGAAATATGGCATTATCCCTCAGACAATTAAGAAACCGATTGAAAATAATTTGTTATCACTTATCGCAAGTTATCGAAACTTTGAAGATGTTGTTGCGGAAGAAATGGTTGAAATGGGTATTGAGAAAAAAGATTTACCTAAACTTATATCCAAACTTGAAAAAGACATGCACAAAGCCGCAAAAATACTTGACTTTGAACGTGCTGCTCAAATCCGTGATCAATTGAAAAAATTACGAGAAATGAAAGATTAATTCTTATTTGTGTCCATTTCGTCCACAAGTTTTGAAATTTGGTAATCGTCTTTTCTGTCGTTACTTAGGACAATATATTCATATGCTACTTGAGCAAAATAGTTTGCACTGATAGATATACTTGCAACTGCAGCTAATGAACATAATACAATAAATGACCAATGTTCATATGATACATGGAATAGTGAGTATACATATGCAAAAGGCCCTATTATAACTGCTGCTGCTATTATGATTTGCGGAATATAAAATATCACGGCTGCAAACACATAAAAACTTGATAAAAATATTATTTGATAGTTATATCCATCCCTGATTTCAAGGTATTTTGCAAACGACATATAGGCAGTAAATACCATCGTTCCACCAATTGCCCAAATAATTGAGTCAAAAACGATATTACCGTATGGTATTTCTTCCGGCAGTGTTATGGCTTTGGTTATTGCAAATGCTGCCCCCAGCCAGAATATTGCTTGAGGAACAATTACTATTACCATTTTTATAAATGCCAAAATCAGTCTGAGAGGATTAAG
>JAFUUT010000256.1 GCA_017477685.1 bacterium
ATCTTGGCGACAAAGGATGGGACAAGCCTGATTTAATTATCATAGACGGCGGCAAGGGTCAATTATCAAGCGTAATGAAAGTAGTTAAAGAAATGGGCATTAGCGGAATTGATTTTGTAAGTTTGGCTAAACGACAGGAAGAAGTATTCCTGCCAAATCAATCAAAGTCGATATTGCTGCCACGAGAATCCAGTGCATTATTCTTAATACAACGAATAAGAGACGAAGCTCACAGATTTGCTATCACATATCACAGGAACTTGAGAAGCAAAAAAAGTATTTCCTAATCATCAAAAGAGTATACTGAAATATCATCATCGTCGTCATCATCATTATCTTCGCCATCTTCAGTTACTTCATCTTCTTCCGATTCCCCATCCGCAGATTTAATTTTATCTGTATCGGTTTCGTCATCTACATCTTCACGTTCATCATCTTCGTCATCTTCATCATCTTCAAGACTCCTCATGTATTGTTTTAAACGCTCACGTTGATGTTGTTCATAACTTGTACTGCGGACACCTGTAGCCATAGCTTCTTCTGTAAGCGGAGTTTCAGGTTCATCTTCTTTATTCATTTCATCTTCGACAGAAGTCAAATCTGTCAAGTTGTTATATATCTCAACCAAATTATCTATTGTATTAGTTTTTTCAAGCCATTTTCTGACATAGCGCTCATCGGAACCCAACCCGCCATCAATTTTAATTACATCTTTTACGTTATATATTGCCTCAGAAATACCAATCGCAATAATTACATGCGGATAATCAATCATACCGTCCATGCGCAGTTTCAAGTTATTATATTTATGAGGATTGAACCCCGAAGAACGACGATCACTCGCTTGTTCCATAATATATTCCTGTAATTTTACTGCCATTTCATGTAATGTTGCCATTATTATAATCCTTTTCAATTATTCAAACTATGAATCGGAGCGGGAATCCGTCCCCCTCTTTTAACAAAAACCGAAGAAGACAAATTACTAATCCCAATAACCGGAGCTTTGCCAAGCAATCCGCCAAATTCGACATAATCCCCTTCACTTTTGCCTATAGCAGGAATTATTCTCACTGCCGTAGTTTTTTTATTTATCATACCTATCGCCATTTCATCCGCAATCAAACCTGCAATAACATCGTCAGGGGTTTCACCCGGTATTGCAATCATATCTAACCCGACAGAACAAACAGATGTCATAGCCTCTAATTTATTTATATTTAAATATTTATTTTCTGCGGCCTCAATCATTCCTGCATCCTCTGAAACAGGAATAAACGCACCGGACAACCCTCCTACATGAGAACTTGCCATAATTCCGCCTTTTTTCACTGCATCGTTTAGCATTGCTAAAGCCGCCGTCGTACCGCAAGCACCTGCATGTTCAAGCCCCATAGCCTGAAAAATACCTGCAACACTATCTCCAACCGCAGGAGTAGGAGCCAAAGACAAATCTATAACACCAAATGGGATATCTAATCTTTTTGATAACTTTCTGCCTATAAGTTCGCCGGTTGATGTAATTTTATATGCAGTTTGCTTAATTTTATTGGCTAGCTCACTCATATCGGCATCTTTATTCATAGATTCAA
>JAFUUT010000257.1 GCA_017477685.1 bacterium
ATACATGGTGTATAATATATATAGAAGATATACCAATTCATAAATATAAACATTACCCGACAAAAAAATTTGGTATAATCATTATGAAAGGTGGCGAGTGTATGAGCAACCTACAATTTCAAAACGATCTGGACAAGTTAGTAGAGATATTGCCTGAGAGAATACGAGATAATATTTCGTATCAACGAATGGAAGATGCGATTGAAATTGTTCTTGATTTGGGCAGAGTACCTGAAATTCGCCATTCAGACGGAAAGATTGAATACCTTGGGCAAGAAGACGTCACAGATAAAGATTTAGAATTCATAATAGAAAAAATTCCTGAGTTTACCTCTGATAACCGTTCAGGAATAGCCGGCACACTGCACAGAATAAGTGCCATAAGAAACAGACAGGGGAAAGTTGTAGGTTTGACTTGCCGTATCGGACGAGTTGTAACAGGAACAATATCCTGTATTAAGGATATATGCTTGCAAAACAAAAGCATACTGTTTCTGGGACGTCCCGGTGTCGGTAAAACCACAAAACTTAGAGAAATTTCCAGACTTGTTGCAGACGAACTTGCAAAACGAGTAGTCATTGTTGACACTTCAAACGAAATTGCCGGCGACGGAGATATTCCTCACCCCGCAGTAGGTCATGCAAGAAGAATGCAGGTAAAACAACCTGAATTTCAAAAAGACATAATGATTGAAGCTGTAGAAAACCACACACCTGAAGTCATTATTGTTGATGAAATCGGTACGGAAGAAGAAGCTCAAGCGGCAAGAACAATAGCAGAACGAGGAGTAATGCTTATTGCTACGGCTCATGGTAATACCTTAGAGAACCTGATTAAAAACCCGACATTATCTGATTTGGTCGGCGGAATTCAATCAGTAACTTTAGGCGACGATGAAGCTAAACGCCGAGCATCTCAAAAAACGGTCTTAGAACGTGAAAAGCAGCCTACATTTGACATCGTTATAGAAATTTTAGACAGAAATACTTTAGCTGTATACAAGGATACTGCAGAAGCGGTAGATTACATATTGAGAGGATGGCCGATCAGACCGGAGATTAGAAAAGTTGATAAAACTTATGAATTTAACGCTTCTGCACCGACTCCGGTGCCGGAAAGAATTCCGAATGTTATAGATAAAATCAACGCTTTGGACAACACCATTGAACATCCTGAAAGTTTGAAATTTAGTTTCTCGCGTCAAAAATATGTTGAAGAAGTAAAGAATTTTAAAAAGATATATTTATATGCAGTATCCAGAAGTATTGCAGAAAAAGTCATAGAACGGCTTGATTTGAATGCGGAAATTACAAGGAACTTGGACGATGCAGATATCGTAATTGCACATAAAAACTTCGTAAAAGGCGGAGCAAAAGTTCTAAGCACCGCAGAACACGACAGGCTGCAAATCTTCTATGTAAAAACAAATTCAATGGCACAAATACAAAAAGTTATAAAACAAGCACTTGATATTGCAGAAATCAACAGTCAACAATCATATTATGACATCACAGAAAAAGCCCTTGATGAAGCCAAAGCAGCAATTGAAAAGATATTGGCAGGAGTAGTTAAAGATATAGAACTTGCTCCGCAAAACACACATATTCTTTAAATCAAACAATAGATTGACGAACATCACAATTTAGAGAGTAAATCGATTGGAGAGGGTGAAAATCGCCACTTAAAAATTGTTGGCGGTACAGATTATAAAGAATAACACCCCACAAAATTTAACAGCAAAAGTTTGAATCCCTTCTTAAAAAAGATAGGGGGAATTACGTCATCCCCGCAAAATTATTTTTAGAAGGGATTCTCGTTTGTTATTATTAC
>JAFUUT010000258.1 GCA_017477685.1 bacterium
AAACATTTATTACTCACTCCGCAGAAGACCGAAATTATACAATGAAATATTGCGACCCCCGCGAAGCGAACAATAAATGTTACACGAGAGAATTTCAAAGCGGAATTTGTTTGAGGACTTTAGTCCGAGTTATTCCGCTTGGGCTCGAGTGTTACAATTTATTAGTGAGTGTAGCGACGGGAGAGAGCTTCTTTTCGTCTATTTTCTTGTCGGCACAAGAAAATAGACTGCAGGGGATACGGGGGCGGCATTAGCCCCCGCATGTCATAATATATGTTTATAACATGTGTTATGGCAAAAAAAAGCTATGTACTTTTTTTGTAAGGTGCATAGCTGTTGATTAGGGATATGTGTATCTTAGTCTCTAAGGAGTATATTGTTATATTATCATTTTTATTTTTTTTTAAATCATACAAATTGATGAGATTTTTATATTCTGGTCAAATTCTCACCAAAAATAACATAACAGTATAATAGTTTCTCAATTTTTTTATTATATAATTCATAAAAAGGGTGGTTAAAAAATGAGAAAATTTATAATTGTAGCAGCGATTATTGCTTTTGGTAATGTTGTATGGTCGGCAGGAGCACAAGTTTTCAAACTTGATAACGGGCAAACTGTTGTTATTCAAGAAGTTCGCAACAATCCTATCGTTACCATAGATACATGGATTAAAACTGGTTCAATCGATGAAAGTGATGCCAATAGCGGAGTTGCACACTTTTTAGAACATCTGTTCTTCAAAGGAACCAAAAAGCATGAACCCGGAGATTTTGACAAAATTCTTGAAACTAAAGGGGCAATAACAAACGCCGCTACAAGCAAAGATTTTACACACTATTACATAACCATTCCGTCAAAATACTTTGACCTTGCAATGGATTTGCACGCTGATATGCTTTTGCACCCGATGATTCCACGAAATGAAATGGAAAAAGAAAGAAAAGTTGTTTTGGAAGAAATTAGCAAGGATCAAAATTCTCCAAACAAAATCTTGCACGAAAATCTTGATTCTATGCTGTACAAAAACCATCCGTACAAACGCAGAGTAATTGGCAGAAGTGAGGTTATTGAAACTATCACAAGAGATCAAGTACTGGATTTTTATAACAAACACTACGGACCGTCTAATATGGTTACACTCGTCGTTGGGGATGTCGACACAAATAAAGCAATCGATAGAATAAAAGAAGTATTTAACGAAAGTAACAAAAAAACAGAAAAAAATATTTACCCAAAAGAATCACAATTGTCAAAACAAGAAAAAAAAGTAAGTTATGCTAACGTCCAATCAGGATATATGTTAATAGGTTTTAGAAGTACCTCTATTACGGATAAGGATTCATATGCACTGGATGTTTTATCAACAATTATGGGGGACGGGAGATCTTCTATACTAAATCAAACCCTGAAAGAAAAAAAGAGAATAGCATTCTCTATTTCCGCAGGAAACAGCACATTTAAAGATGATGGAATATTTTACGTTAGTGCAAATTTTGAACCTGATAAATGTAAATTGGTACAAGATGCAATATTTGATGAAATCTCAAAAATTCAAAAGAATGGGGTAACAGAAGAACAGCTAAATCTGGCTAAAAATATCATTGAAAGAGATACATACTATTCAAGAGAATCTGTATCTAACATATCTACCGAAATAGGATATACAATGGCTTTAACCGGAGATATCAAGTTCTATGATACATATTTGACAAATATAAAAAATGTGACCAAAGAAGATGTAAGAAAAGCGGCAGAAAAATATCTCGGAATAGAGAAAAGCGCGGTATCTATCGTACTGCCTGAAGGCAGCGAAGACATACCCGTCTCCATCGTTAAAAAGAAAAACGACGGAAGTGCAAATTTAATCAGCAAAAATTTACAAACTGAAAAATACCAACTATCAAACGGCGCCACTCTTTTATACACACAAAATCAGGCAAATGACATTATTGCATTGAGTATAAGTGCAAAAGGCGGACAGCTTCTGGACAAAAAACAGGGAACAGCAAATCTCGTTGCCTCGGCGATGACAAAAGGCACAAATAAATATTCTTCACTGGAATGGTCCCAAATTCTTGAAGATAACGGGATTAAAATTGCACCTTCAGTCAATGCAGATACTTTCAACATCACTGTTCTTACAACCAAAGATCAATACGATAAAACATTAGAACTGTTAGATGAAATTGTTAATAATGCTAAATTTGACGAAATAGAAATCGGCAAAATGAAATCAGATAAATTAAATCAAATAAAAGCAAACAAAGACATCCCGCTGCAAAGAGCATTAGATGAATACAGATATTTGATTTTCAAAGACAGTCCGTACACTATCTCATCAAAAATACTTGAAAAAAATATCCCGAATATTACAAGAGATGATATGCTTGAATATTACCAAAATATTTTTTCTCCAAATAATCTTGTAATTTCTATAAACGGAAACATTGACAAAGAAAAAACTATCAAAGAATTAAATAATATTTTTACTAAAAAATCTGAAAAAGATATAATTTATCAAAATTATGCAAAAGAAATTTCTCATCCGGATTGTCCCAGAGTTACAACTCAAAATATGCCGTCAACGCAAACAGCTTGGATAATACTTGGATGGCAAACCGATGGCGTTACAAACGAAAAAGATTATGCAGCTTTGCAAGTAATTGATTCTCTGCTTGGCAGCGGCATGAGTTCAAGGTTGTTCAAGGCTCTAAGAGAACAACAAGGACTTGCTTATCAACTGGGTTCAGGTTTTTCACCTCACGCTCTTAGGGGAAGTTTCATGCTTTATATAGGTACAAATCCTGAAACCTTGGAAACCTCCAAACAAGGTTTGTTTGAGGAAATAAAAAAATTGAAAACAGAATATGTCGGAGATAAAGAACTTAAAGAAGCAAAAGAAAAACTCTTAGGCAACTACCTCATAGGACTGGAAACAAATCTTGATAAAGCTTCAAATATAGGCGGTTACGAAGTCTTAGGGTTGGGCTACGAATTTAATGACAGATACGAAAACCTTATAAACAGTGTCACAGATACAGATATAATAGAAGTCGCTAATAAATACTTTAATGACAATTATATTTTATCAATAGTAACGCAATAATTATCTTTGAATAAATTCACGAGTTTTAATCCTGACTTCTTCATCTATTTTTAAAATATCATCTAAAGACGGAGATAGCACAGGATTAAACTTTTCCATTTGGGTTGAAATAATATCGTATATATCGTATAGCTTAATTTCTCCACGCAAGAAAGCAAAAACGGCTTCTTCATTTGAAGCATTAAAACATACGGGCATACTTCCGCCAATTTCACCTGCATTATATGCAAGTTTTAGACCTTTAAACTTATCAAAATCGGGTTTTGAGAAATCCAGATGCGCAATTTCGCTAAAACTGAAACTATGCGTTTTTATTCCCTCAAATCTTTTTGGATAAGTAATTGCATACTGAATAGGGATATGCATACTCGGAATACCCAGCTGCGCAATAACACTGCCATCTATGTATTCTATTGCAGAATGCACCACGCTCTGAGGATGAATTACAACCTCAATATCTTTATAATCCATATTAAACAAATGGTGAGCTTCTATTACCTCAAGCCCTTTATTTACTAATGTCGCGCTGTCTATTGTAATCTTTCTTCCCATCTTCCACCTTGGATGAGTCAAAGCCTGCTCAACCGTAGCATTTTTAATGAAGTCAATTGATTTATCTAAAAACGGACCGCCGCTTGCGGTAATAATTAATTTATTTACCTGAGAAATATCTTTGATACA
>JAFUUT010000259.1 GCA_017477685.1 bacterium
ATTGAGTCTTATTTGGATAGATATGATATTCAGACGGTTATTGTAACTTCCCCTACTTATGAGGGCATAATTTCTGATATCGAAGAGATAAAAAGTATTTGTGAAAAACATAATGCGTTTTTAATAGTTGATGAGGCTCACGGGGCTTTGTATCCGTTTTCCGAAAAATTGCCGCTCTCAGCGGTGAATATTGCGGATTTTACGGTTCAGTCTTTACATAAGACAGCCGGAGGCTTGAATCCGACAGCCTTGTTGCATTGTAATTGTGAAACAGATGTAAGACCAGCATTGGAGATGTTTATGACAACTTCTCCGTCATATCCGCTGTTGGCTTCTATAGAAAATAATATAAGATTTTTGGATTCAAAACAAGGACGCAAAGAGATTGATGATTTGATTAATCGTTTGGATCGTATACGTAATCGTTGTTACGGATGTGAATTCTTTGGAGATGACCCGACAAAACTTCTCATAAGAGTTCCTGGCATGTCCGGTTTTGAATTGTCTCAACTATTGTATGAAAAATACGGCATAGAAGATGAGATAACAAACGACAAATCAACAATGCTGCTTTGCGGAATTGGTACAGACAGTGCTAAACTTGATAAATTAGAAAAAGTTTTGAGAAAGCTTTAAGTTTTAATTCTTTATGCTGCGTGATCTAAAACTTCAGGTTTTAAGACTTTCAAATCGACAAGTACTTTTGCGTATTTTTCCGCAGGCCCGCCGACTTTTAACCAGCTGTGATCTGTTGAGTATGATGATTTGAGCATTTTCTTAAATTTATCTTCGTTGTTAAATATCGTGCATGCTTCTTCCATTGTTTTTGCAAGCTCATCATTGTTATGTTCAAGTGCCATTTCGTAATTATCAAATTTAGGTATAAATTTAACAAACAGAGCATTTACTCTATTCTTCAGTCCGGCATATAAACCGCCAACTTTGTTAATAATTGCGATAGCTGCACTGAATGCGGCGTTTTGTTTGTGAACAAGTCCGCACGGTTCAAACCAGCTTGATATTATGTTGAAATCTGCCATTAGTCGGCACATATCATAATATTTTTGATCAAATACTTCTGCGAAGACTATTCTATTTGCAGCTTTTTCTCCGTATTTGGCTGCAATTCTTTTCTTAACCTCTAAGTATGGTTTTATCAAATCCATATCTCCAATCCCTTGTACGTATACTAAAGGCGGATTTTCCATATTATGATTTTTATCCATAAATTTTTCTATGGATTTTGCAAGAATATCTAATCCTTTTTGGTCAACTATTCTGCCTGCGGTTACGAAAACAGGAGTTTTCTCAGTTACGCCTTCAAGGTTCGTTAATTCAGGCATATGTATCTTCATAGGGTTTTGATTTCCTTTTCTTGCCATTTCGATGTATTCTTTTAATTTACCCAGAGCAACTTTTTTATTATGCATGTGCCATTCATATATTGCTTTTGTTATTTTCGCTTTTAGTGTTTTAATTGAACCTCTAATAAGACCGTGTGATCTTTCAAACTCAATAGCCTTATCTTCTGTAAGTAAATTATTAATCCTGTCG
>JAFUUT010000260.1 GCA_017477685.1 bacterium
AGGGATAATTTTACAAACAAAAGAACGTTCTTTCCCAAGAAGCATTTTTCATCGCAATATAGAGACTAAACTCATTGAAACTGCAACATTACACGAAATAGGGCATATTTTTGATAATTATTTTGGGACGAAAGATGAAAATTTAATAAAAGAAGTGAGAAAACTACATTTTTCTGATAAAAATCTAACAAAAACACAACAAAATATGCTGAATAAATATCTTAGGAATAAGGATTTGAGTGATTCTAAAGAATTTAAACAGGCATGGCTAAAGGATGCAATTGCATTAGGCAAAGACAGAAATAAATATAATGAATTTAAAAAAGACAGTATACGAAGATATTACGCAATAGAAGATATCAATATAACGGACGGAATAACATCACAAGAAGTCGAAAATGCAGATAAATCGCGGTCTGAAATTTTCGCACAACTGTTTGCTTATGCACTCGGCAAGGATGATGGTCATAAAAACGAAATTATAAAGGTTTATCCAAATTCATATAAAGCAGTTAAAAATTACATAAAAAAATACTTAAATTTATAAATTGATTGCTATATGTACTCACCGAAACATATATCTGCTTCTTTTACATTACTCTTTTTCATATTGCGATTTTGTAAATTTATCAACAAAACAGAATGTAGAATGTAGGTCAGGCTTTCAGCCTGACAACAAATTCCGTCAGGTGAGCACCCAAACTACTGGATTCTGGGGCGTATAAACGCACCCTGCATATTTCTGCTCACTCCTCGCTCGTCCCAATACAAAGCTGACGCTTTGTTTGGTTCTCATCCATCCACAAAAAAAAGACCTCTTGCGAAGTCTTTCTAATTGGCTGGGGTGGCTGGATTCGAACCAACGAGATGGCGGTACCAAAAACCGCTGCCTTACCACTTGGCGACACCCCAATATTTCCGTGTCACATTTATAATTCTACATCATGAATCTTCGTTGTCAATATATTCCCTCACCCGAATTTCTAAAACTCATTCTTCGTTTTGAAATTCTTCCCTCTCCCACTCAAAAATGCCGTGGGCGAGGGGTAATATACTTTTTAATTTGAAACCTCACCCGAATTTCTAAAACTCATTCTTCGTTTTGAAATTCTGCCCTCAGCAGTCTTTACGGCATACAGACTCAAGCGACTCATACTTCGCCATTTCGAACCGGCATCCCACTCAAAAACACTGTAGGTGAGGGAAGTCTATATCTGAGAAAACGGACTCTTTTCCCGAGCATAAACTATCTCAACTTTATCACCGATTATACGTTCAAACACAGGCAAAACCAATACTTCGCTCTCAAAATGTCCTATATCATATACAACAATCTCACTATCCAGCGCCGTATGGAACTTTAAATCTCCCGTAACTAAACAATCCGCACCAAATTCTTGCGCATCATTTATAAATTCACTCCCCGAACCCGCACAAAACGCAATCTTTTTTAGTTCTCGGACATTCTTATTATTTATTATCCTTGCATTTGGGGAAATTTGTTTTATCAAATTATTAAAATCTTCAACACTTGTTTTATAGTCAATGACTCTTAAAAAATCATGTTCAATCTTAATTTTGTATTTGCTAAGACCTAATTTTTCAATAATAGTGTCTGTTGTTCCGCCTTGCGCTTTGTCAAGGTTTGTATGAGCGCAGTATACATTAATTTGCGGAGTGTAAGATTCTGAAACAAGTTCAGAATGACAATTTATACAAAACATCGGATGATGCGAAACAATCATATCGCAATTTTGTTCCTTTGCCTGTTTTACAACATCATCGGTTACAGTTAAACATAACATTAATTTCCGGATTTCATCATATCCTTCAACATTTACCCCCCACCCCGAACAATCCCAATCCTCTTGAGTTTCAAGCGGTGCAAATTCTTCTATTTTTCTTGAGATTTCGTACTTATACATTCTGACCTTTTCTCCTCGCCCCCATTGGAAAGAGGGATAGAAAGAGTGGTTACTTTTCAACAACCCTTTCCCATATTTTTCTTGCAATTACGCCTTTTGAAGCTTTTTCCAGTTTTGTTATACCACCGTTTTTATCCAAAATTGATACTTCATTTTCATCAACACCAAACCCGATATCTTTGCGTGAAATATCATTTGCAATCAGAAAGTCGCAGCCTTTTTTCTCTATTTTTGCTTTTGCGTTTTCAAGCAAATTCTCACTTTCCGCACAGAAACCTACAACTACTTGATGAGATTTATTCTTGCAAAGCTCTGCCAAAATATCAGGATTTTTAACCAGCTCCAAAGTGATTGTATCTTCTTCCCCTTTTTTCATTTTTTGCTGCGAATAATTTTTCACCCTATAATCTGCAACCGCAGCAGCCATAACAATATAATCGGCATTTTCATATTCTTCTTTATGGCATTTTGCATATCGATAGCAGATTTAACTTTGACAATCTTGAACGGAGCCTCGAAATCTTTTGTTGTAATCAAAACAACATCTGCGCCCATATTCTGAGCTGATTTTGCAAGCGCCAAACCCATTTTTCCCGATGAATAATTTGAAATATAACGAACGGGATCAATATCTTCAATTGTTCCGCCTGCAGTAATTACAACTTTTTGACCTTTTAATTTTTCACTATAATTTAGTGCTTCATCAACGGCATTGTATATCTTTTCTAAAGAACAAAGCCTGCCTTTACCTGAGTATCCGCATGCCAAAAAACCTTCTTCAGGGGGCAAGCACTCAATTCCTCGAGCGACCAACTTCGCAATATTCGCTTGTACTGATTCATTTTGCCACATATTAACATTCATAGCAGGTGCAATAATCATTTTTTTAGGAAAAGCACAAGCAACAGAAGTTAAAAGATTATCAGCTATCCCCTGAGCAATTTTACCGATTGTATTAGCTGTAGCAGGGGCGATCAGCATAATATCTGCCCAATCAGACAGTGAAATATGTTCAGGCTTCCAATTCTGCGGAGTAAATTCCCCTTCATAAACCTCGTTTTGAGAAAGATTTTGCAGAGTCAATTTAGTAACAAAATTCAACGCATTCGGACTGCAAATAACTTTTACATCAGCGCCTGATTTTTTGAAATCGCGAATAAGACTGCAAATCTTGTATGCCGCAATCCCGCCTGTTATACCTATCAAAATGTGTTTACTTTGCAACATTAGTCCTCACAATATTTTCAATTTCTCCGACTGCTCGGTCTATGTCGTCATTTATTACTGTATAATCGTATTTTTTAGAGCGTTCAAGTTCGATTTTTACTTGAGAAAGACGTTTTTGAATAGTGGCTTCATCTTCTGTATGACGCCCGCGCAAGCGATGTTCAAGTTCACGTAATCCTCCGGATATATCGCCTGTAACTACATTTACCCCGGGAGGGGCTATAAAAATCAAAATAGCCTCAGGCATTTTTTCTTTAACCTGCAAAGCACCTTGTGTGTCAATTTCTAATAATACGTTAAACCCTTCTTCCATTTTCTGTTTAACATATTTTTTCTTTGTACCGTAGTAATTTTCAGCGAACTGAGCATATTCTAAAAACTTATCATCACTAATATTCTGTTCAAATTCTTCCTTTGTCAAAAAGAAATAATGCACCCCGTGAATTTCACCTTCGCGAGGTTTTCTTGTCGTACAGGATACAGATAAAATAAAATCCTTATTACGTTCCATAAATCTATTGATAACAGTGCCTTTCCCAACACCGGAGCACCCTGATATTACAAAAAGTTTCTTATTCATGGATTTATTATAACATAAAAGTAGATAGGGAGTTAAGTAGCTAAGTTCTTTACGGCTATTTATTTTAATAGCTTTACAGCGCAACAAAAACAATAATAATTTTAAACGAACTTATCTACTTATATACCTAACTACTTATTTTCTTAACAACTGAATAATTAATTTTTCCTTAATTTTCTCAAAAAATGCCAAAATTTGTTATATAAATGTAGAGTAAAGTTAATGTGTAAAGAAGG
>JAFUUT010000261.1 GCA_017477685.1 bacterium
AGTTCAAAATTAATACGCGGTTTTACATAAAAACCATCAATGTGGGCAATGGAAGATAGTTTTACAAGGTTTTTGTATCCTGTATTATTTTTTGCAAGCAAAATAAGATGATAGCGAGGATTGTGTGTTGCATCACGTTCTGAGATATCTCCATCGTGCAGATAAAATTCCTGCCCTACAATAGGATTAAAGATTTTTGGCTGATATGACGGGTCTTCTTCTGCTTTTGCTTTTTCTTTTGCATTAATTTTGTCGGCCTCAATGTACAAATCCATTGCACCGTACATTACGCCGTGATCGGTTACGGCAACGCCGGGCATATTATGCTCGACACAAAATTTACACAAATCACCTATCCTTATAGCCCCATCAAGCAATGAATACTCTGTATGCAGGTGGAGCGGTACATATTGCATTTCCTCACTCATGAAACAATAATATCACGATAATTTTTATAAAAAATAAAATATTAATTTTTATTTTGTAAAATATCTTTTCGATATTGAATACCGTCAAAGTCAATTTCTTGGATATCTTCATATAAAAAATTTTTAGCGCGGGTCAAAGTTGCGGAAGTTCTGGTAATGGTAAATGCTGCTCCCTGTTTTGCAAGGTACTTATCATCTTTGTATTCTGCGTTTATAAAATCAATATTATTTATGTCTTCCGTGTTTTCAAGTCCATTGATTTCGGTATTATCTTTTTTTGAAAAAACTACGGCGCTTACGCTGGACGAATTTGATGTTTTAATTTGCTGATATTCATCGGAGAAAAATCCGTGAATGCAAGAATTGAAAAGTTCTGTTAGATTTTCTTCCACTAAATTCAACACTGCACTTGCGTCGTGATTTTGTAAGAAAGGTACCAAATTTTTTATTAAAAATCTGTCGTCTTTTGTTGTTACCCCTTCCAGTCCGATTATCCCGACATATGGTATATCTTTTTGTGCAAGAGTTGCAAGAATATTATCCGTTATATTTTGCAGTCTGTCGATTACGGTTTTGCTTATATTATAATTTGGAGCATAGCATCCAGAACCGTTTGTCAGCAAACCGCCGTCCCCGTCTTGTAAGAATTTGTAATCTCCGGTTATTCCGATAGGCAAAGCACTATAGCCGTCTGTGATAAAATATATTACAAAATTCTTGCCATATATGTAATCTTCAATCAAAACTTCAAGTTCTGATTTGTTTACAAAAAGTTCTTCCAAAAATCTTGACGCAAGCGAAGTTGTTGGGATTACAAGTTTATCCGAGCCTGAAATTTTTGAGGTTTCGCAGGAGCTTATAACAACAGGGAATGTTGATTGCTTAAGATAATCAACTGCATTTTGTAATTTGTTAAAAACTCCGAATTTTGGACATTGTGCGTGAATTTTATATAAGAATTTCTTGCAAGCACTATTATTAAGCATCATATTGCAAGATTTTTTGCACGGACCGAAAATGTTTTGTTCATTTGTTTGGAAAAAAGATACAATATCGGATTTTAGTGCTGTTTCGGATATCGGTATTGTCATAAAAACATCTTTATCTAAAGCAAATTTCAAAAGTCCTGTTAAATCATTTTCTCTAAGATCGACAAGTTCGCAGAAGTCGAAATTGAAATTTTGGTTTGATGTTACAAAAATTTTGTATTTACCGTTTTGGTGCAGTTTCTTGGCGAGAGCATAAGCACAAGCTCCGTTTCCGACTATTAGAATATTTTTCGTTTCTTTATCCATGAATAAATTATACTACATAATTTGATTGATTTTGTTAAGATATTTAAATTTTTTATTAATTATTATGTTATAATTATGACAAAGTAAAATTTTTTATTATACAACTTATATAAGTAAGAAAGGTTTGTATTATATGGCAGGTATCGCAAGTTTATTATCAAGTGTATTTCAAGCTCCGACGGTTTCTACTCCGGCACTGAGAGAAGCTTATTCAAATCCGTACGGTAATAACCCGTTTGTTAACTATAATGCAAACAGTTTTTCAAATCGTTTTTATGCTCAAAATAAGCCTGTAAAAGGAGGATATTTTGCAGGTTATTACAACGGTAAGCAGAATATAGTAGGAAGAAGACTATTTATAGAAGTGTAGGAACAAGTATTTGCGCAAAAAAAAAGAAGCCAATCAGGCTTCTTTTTTTTATCTGAAATTACCCACCTATGTCTCCTCTTCGAACTTCAAGATCATCTATTTTCCCGTCATTACGTACTTTTAAACCTCTTACGTCGTTGCCTAAAATATTAGGACCGTCCTTGCCGTTTAAATCCATTATAAAAACACCACATGAATCTGATGTATCGAAATAATATGTAACCAATGCTCCATTTTTGAAAGTTGCAGTACGCGCATTGCCGGCTCCAGCATTTAATGGTACAGCTTGACCTTCTTCATCGTCATATAAAAGAATACTCTTAGGTGTTTTAGTTTTGTTTGTTTCATCTACTTCATAGTATGTTTCTGTTTCCCATGCTGTACCGGAAGTGCAGTTGGTCTCAGCTTCGCACCCGCTAGGTGTTGTAATTTCAAATAAATTTGCCTGGCTGCCAAGTACCGTTTCAGCAACTGCAAATTCAGTATTTTCAAGAACTTTTGTTCTGTTTGTAATCATTTGCTCCGTGACAACGTGTTGAATTTGTTGTTTGGTATTTTCATATTTGGTATTTAACATTCTTTCATTAGAATTGCCCAGCAAACTTGGCAGAGTAAGCCCCCCTATTGCACCGATAATGGTTAGTGCAATCAGCAATTCTGTTAATGTAAATGCTTTTTTATTTATCATAACAATCTCCTTGTTTATTGTTTATTTATAATAATCGTATGCAAACCCTTTTTGTTCTGCTAATGTGTAGCACGCAACAGTGTTACCTTCCAGACACATATCTTTTAAATTGTCTTCCGAGTACGGTTCAGTATCTCCAATTTTTTGGGTAGGATATCCGCCTATGTCTCCGGCATGTATAACGATTTCTTTTTCAGGATCTCCA
>JAFUUT010000262.1 GCA_017477685.1 bacterium
ACTGATAGGATTGATTATTCTTGGTATATTTGTTATTTGCGGGTTTATAAAAAAACGTGATCCGATATTTTATCTTGGCATAAGTGCAATATTAGGATTTATTCTCGGGCATCTGAACTGGATTGGCGTCTAGGGGTAAATTACCCCTAAATCCTATAAATAAGGGATACGTATATTGAGATTTTTGTTTAAAATTGCAGTATGGAATACTATGCATCATTAGAACATGAAGATAAAGAATTAAAATCCGTAGGGTTAGAATTAATGTTTTTAACTCCCGAAAAGTATTCCGCAGAAGATGGCATTTCGGCTGTTGAATTGTCAAAACGGGTGAATTTACCGCTAGAGGTTGTCAAGAAGAAATTAAATATCTTGAAAGAGAAAAATATTGCCATTGTAAAAGGGATAAATCCAAAATTGTGGACGTTTGATCAATACAATTTCCAGAGATTGCCCGAGGATGATGAAATTTTTCTTTTGTTGTGCAGTTTTGATGATGTCGATTTTGATAAATATTTTTCTTATTAAAACTCAAAAAATGTATATTTTCTAAACAAACCATGTTATTATAGTTATACCAAAAAGCAAGGAGCATAAATGTTATCAAGTACCAACCAAAACCAAAAACCAATTACTGTAACAATTAATGATAAAGGCAATCTCCAAATTGGCGGCTGCGATATGGTTGAGCTTGCAGATAAGTACGGGACTCCTTTATATGTAATGGATGAGGATACTATAAGAGCAATATGTGATGATTATAAAAAATCTTTTTCTTCATACCCTAAGACTAACATAATGTATGCTTCAAAAGCCTTATGTACAAAGGCTATTTCAAAAGTTCTTGCTAACGAGGGTTTAGGTTTTGATACCGTTTCAGGCGGGGAAATTTATACTGTATACAAAGCCGGAGCGGATATGACAAAGGTTTTGTTCAACGGGAACAACAAATCTTATGAAGAATTGGAATTGGCTTTGGATTTGGGTGTTGGCAGAATTTCCGCGGATAATTTTTACGAATTGGCGCTTTTAAATACAATTGCTCAAAGTAAAAATAAAAACGTCGATATATTACTTCGAATTACTCCTGGAATTGAGTGTCATACGCATGAATACATTCAAACAGGACATTTGGATTCAAAATTCGGGTTCGATTTATCTCAAATAGATGAGGCGGTAGAACTTATTCAGAGTGAATATACAAATTTAAAACTTCATGGGCTTCATGCTCATATTGGTTCTCAAATTTTTGAAACAAGTATTTATGCGGATGAAATTGATATTATTTGTCGTGAAGTTTCAAGAATAAACAATAAATTTGGCTTGAAGTTAGATGAAATAAATATTGGCGGAGGTATAGGCGTTAAATATACAAATGATGATTTGCCGCCGTCTGTTTACGATATCGGGGAAATTATTATAAACAAATTGAATGAATGTATAAAAAAATATTCAATTGAGCCTCCTGCATTATTTTTGGAACCGGGCAGAAGTATTATTTCTACATCAGGTATAACTTTATACACTGTTGGCAGTTCTAAACAAGTTCCAAACGGCAGAAAATATGTTTCGGTTGATGGCGGAATGGCGGATAATCCTCGCCCGAGTTTGTATGATGCAAAATACTTTGCTCAAGTTGCGAATAAAAAAGAAACAACGGATGTAGAAAAGGTTACAATTTGTGGTCGTTATTGTGAATCCGGAGATATTTTAATAAAAGATGTTGAACTTCCTGAGTTAGAGGAAGGTGATATTTTATGTGTTTATAATACCGGTGCTTACAATTATTCTATGGCATATAATTACAATAGAGTTCCAAGACCGGCAATGGTGCTTGTGAAAGATTCTATGTCAGATATAATTGTTGAGCGTGAAAGTTATGATGATTTGATGGTGCATGATAATATTCCTGATAGGTTGAAGTAATTATGATAGAGAATTTTTTATTTGGTATCCAAAGTTTAGCAGCTGATTGGCACTCTTTTATAAGAGGTACTTTCGGTTGGAAAAATATCTTTGAAGTTTTGATTATTGTTGCTGTATTGATGATTTTTTACAGCAGATTTATAAAAAATACCCAATCCGAAAAATTTGTCAAAGGTGCTTTTGTTTTAGTATTTTTGTGGATGTTGGGCGAGGTATTAATTGCTATTGATTTAAAAATTCTGGGTGTATTTATTCGTTCGATTGTTGCGTTTGTTGCATTGAGTTTAATCGTCATATTTCAACCTGAACTCAGAAGATTTTTGGGGTATTTGGGACAAATTGATTTCTTCAAAAAACTTTTTGGGAATGACAAAAAGCATAATGAAGATAAGTCTGTGGATGTTATAAAAGAAGTTTTGGAGGCTGTTAAATACTTATCCAAATCACATACGGGGGCTTTGATTGTATTCCAAAATGATTTGAGCAACACATATAAAGATGTAGGTACAGTTCTAAATGCTGATGTTTCTACAGAATTACTTTTAACAATTTTCCATGTGAATACACCGTTGCATGACGGTGCGGTTGTAATAAGCGGGACAAAAATTATTTCAGCCGGTGTATTACTTCCTTTGACAGATGATCCGAAGTTGAGCTGGAAATACGGAACTCGCCACAGAGCTGCAATAGGGATGACTGAAAACAGTAATGCCGCTTGTCTTGTTGTGTCTGAAGAAACCGGTGATGTTTCGGTTACTCTTGACGGGTCATTGAAAAAGTATGATGACATTCCTACACTTAAAACAGATTTAGAAAATATTTTAGGTTATAAACAATCTGAAGATAAAGATAAAACACATCTTTTTCCGATAGAAAAACTTATAACCCTCAATAAGAAAGAAGAAAAATAAATATGGTAAAGAAAAACATTATTGCAAAATTATTATGGCGGCTTGTGTTAATTGCAATAGGTGCGATAATTACAGGTTTTGGGCTTGCATCATTTCTTGCGCCAAATGATATCATCGATGGCGGAGTTATTGGTGTATCAATGATTTTGAGTAATGTTTTCAAGTTTAATTTAGGTTTATTAATCATAATTTTAAACTTGCCGTTTATTTTGCTTGCTTGGAAAAAAATGGGTACAAAGTTTGTGTTTTTAACAATTTATGCAAATATTATACTTGCCCTTGCAACAAACTTTTTCCATAGCTTTAAAGCTACAGGGGATTTGCTTTTGGCAACAGTATTCGGTGGTATAATTCTGGGTGTCGGAGTCGGAACAATATTAAAAAACGAAGCCGCACTTGACGGAACCGAAATGCTATCTCTTATTATCTCCAAAAAATTCGGATTTTCTGTAGGGGAATTTATTTTAATAATAAATGTATTTATCTATGCTGCTGCCGGTATGGTTTTTGGCTGGGAAAGTGCAATGTATTCTGTTATGACATATTTCATTGTGTCTAAGGTTATAGATAGTGTTATGGAAGGCTTTAACAGTTCAAAATCTGTCAGAATTATCTCTGATCACGCAAGTATTATCGGGGAAGCACTTATTGAAAGATTGGATATAAGTATAACTTATCTTCAGGGAATTGGCGGCTATACGGGGCAGGATAAAGATTTAATCTATTGTGTTATCTCTCGTTTAGAGCTTCCAAAGATGCTTGAAATTGTAAAAGAAATTGATAATAAAGCTTTCGTATCCGTAGTGGATGTTCATGAAGTTTATGGCGGAAGATTAAGACGTAAAGGGTAAATATTATTTTGTAAAAAATTATGTGAATTAGGGTGATAAATTAAGATTTAAAGGCTTTTACTCTGATGTAATTTAAGTTTCATAATATGTTGCTCAAGTATTTCTTGCTTTGTTATAATCTTTTCTGTTTCTTCTATTATTATTTCTAATATTGTTAACGTTTGGTTCCCTTCGTCTGCATAGTTAAGTGCATTGTATACAGTCTGTACCATGTCTGATAATTTGCACATTTCTGTTATTATTATATCTGCTTGTTCATCCATTTTTTCAATTGTTTCTCGCATATTACTCACCAATATTAAATTATATTAAAAAATGAT
>JAFUUT010000263.1 GCA_017477685.1 bacterium
AAACTGTTTATGATGCAGTAAATATATTGGTGCAAAAAGGAATTTTGCTTTCAAAACGTGGCAGATACGGCACAAGTGTAATAAAAATGCCTAATGCCAAAGAAGTTTCTCTAAAACCGGAGACTTCAATATTTGCACCGGCAAAAGATGCGGCTTTTTATTTTTACGAAAAAACTCAAAATCATATTAAAAAAGAAATAGCAGCAAATTATCAAGTCGGGGACAAATTACCATCGGTTCTGGAATGGTCGCAAATGCTTGATGTCAGCCCTAATACCGTAAGAAAAGCCATTCACAATCTTGCGGATGAGGGATATCTCGTATTTTCCCGCGGCCGTTATGGCGGAACTTTTGTAATAGATATTCCTGAGGTTGAGTCAGCCGCATTCAAATGGATTGCCGTAAATCCTCAATATGCAAAAGAATTTAGCGAATCAAATTAGTACGTAAAATATAAATGTTGAATTGTAAACAGTTTGACATGCCTTAAATATCCCTGTAGTATGTGTATATACTTACACTTGGGAAGATTTATGTACATAAAGAAGTTAGAAATAGATAATTTTAAATCATTTGCCAACAAAACAGATATCCCCCTTATGGATGGGTTTACAACTGTTTCCGGACCAAACGGTTCAGGGAAAAGCAACATTATTGATAGTGTGATGTTTGCTCTCGGGCTGCGTTCTGGGAGTGCTTTGCGTATTGAAAATTTGTCAGACTTTATAACGACTTTCAATAATAAAAATGAAGCTTTCGTAAAGGTGACATTTGGCGGAGTCAAGGATATAGATGAATTGTCTGTTGCCCGTCGTATAAGAAAAAGCACCCAAGGTTATGTCAGTACCTATTATTTGAATGATAAAGTTGAAACTTTAACGAATATCAAATCTGTACTTGAGGAATATAACATTACTCCAAACAGTTACAATGTAATTATGCAGGGTGATGTTAACAGTATCATAGGCTGTTCATCCAAAACTCGCCGTGGTATTATTGATGAAATCGCAGGTGTTGCGGATTTTGACAGGCGTATAGATCAGGCAAAAAATGAACTTGAAAAGGTTGAACAAAGGGTTGCTTCTGCGACACTTATTTTGACAGAAGTTTCTGCTACTTTGGAACAATTAAAAGAAGAAAGAGAAGTTGCGCTCAAATATAAAAAATTAAAAGATGAGAAAACCGGTTTGGAATCTCAAATCAGTACCGTTAAATTCTTTGATTTGAAGCGTAATTTAGAGTTGGCTCACGAAAATATTTTAAAAGCCAATAAAGATTTAAAAGAAAAAGAACTCGATAAAAAGGATTTGGAAGAACGTATAAAACTTGTTAATGAAAAATATAAAGAATTAAATGATAAACTTCAAGAACAGGGGGAAGACGAAAGAAATAAATTAAAAGATGAACAAAGCAATTTGAATGCACGTATTCAAACAAAGAAAAATGCTATTGATTATTCTGATACCCAAATTCAAAAGGGGCTTCAGGCTATTGAAAATGCGAAAAACGGTATTGAAAACTTTAAACAAAAGATTGAAGATGAAAGATTGAATATAAAGCTCTCTCATGACAAGGTCGGTATTATTGAAACTCAGTTAAAAGAGAAAAAAGATGAGCTTGCTCAAAAATTAAAGGATATTTCCGGTTTAAGTTCCACTGCAGATAAATATATTCAGGAACGTAACGAGACCTCAAGGACTTTAGATTTGTTGAAAGACAAAGATAATGAACTTTTAAGAGAATCTCTGCCTAAAGAGGCCGAGTTAAACAACTTGAAGCAGTCAATTGAAGCGGCAAAAGAGTTCATAGAAAATACGACAAAAGATAAGGCTCAGTTTGGGGATAAAAAATCATTAAAAGAACTTCAGGTATCTGATTTGAAAAAAGAAATGGATGAATTGAAAGAAATTCAGACCAAAACAATGCAAGCTCTTGATGATACAAAGGCTGCTATTGAAGATTATGATCATGATGTAAGGGCTGCTTATCGCCGGTTTACTGAAATAGAAGCTCAAAAGAGTGCGATGGCAAGTTCTGCATCAAGCATTCCGATAAATACCGTTATGGATGCTCATTTAGAGGGTGTTCATGCCCCATTAATGCAGCTTGGAAAAGTGGATGAAGAATATGAACTTGCTCTAAATATAGCTTTTGGCGGAAGATTATCTCACATTGTTGTTGATGATACTCATGCGGCTTATGTTGCAATGGAATTGTTAAATTCTTCCCGTTCCGGTCGTGCAACATTTATTCCTCTGAATAAGATTAAGAAAGCTCCGTCTAAGCTGCAGCTCCCTAAAAATAGTGGGGTAATAGATTATGCTATTAATTTGGTAGATTTTGATGATATGTATTTGGATGCATTTTTCTACGCTGTAGGGGATACATTAATTGTAGAAGATGCTGAATCTGCAGAATCTCTTATGGGCAAATTCCGTATGGTTACATTAGACGGAAAGTTGTACGAAAAATCTTCCGCTATTACCGGCGGATATGTAAAAAAATCTCTTATGGGTTTTGGTAAAAATGCGGATACCGAATTGGAAAATGCAAGTAAAAAGCTTAAAGAATTGCAAAAGAAATACAATGATGCTTGTGAAAAACGAAAAGAGCTTGAAGACAAATTGGACAAAATAAGAGTGTCATATTCAAATTCTTCTACCGAATATTCGAAAGCTAAAATTGAGCTAAGCTCTATGGTTTCGCAATTTGAAAACAGCCAAGGCTTGTTGGAAGAAAAACAAAAATTTATAGATGAAAATGAACCTAATATTGAAAAATTGAACAAAGAACTTGACAAAATCGAAACAAAGCGTATTGAGCTCACCGATCAAATTCAGCAGTCTCAAGAGCGCTTAGCCAAATTGGATGAACTTTTAGGGGATAAAGATTTGAAAGACCTAAAAGAAAAAACTCAAGGTATCGAAGATGATATAAGAGTATTAAATAACAATTTGATGAATGTTAATAATGAGATAAATGATTTTGAGAATAAGATTAAATTTAATGAGCAAATGATTCTTACCAGAGAAGACGATATTAAAAATGTTTTAAAGAATAATGAATCTCTGGAAAAAGATAAAGAAACATACAAACAGGAAATAGAGACTCTTGAAAAGGATTTGGAGGCTTTATCAGAAAAGATTACCGTAATTGATGAAAAAATCGGTGAACTTGTAAAACAAAAAGAGGAAATTCATAATAGTTTGGTTGAACTTCAAACAAGCAGCGCCGTTAAGGTTTCTGAAATTGAACGTGTAAATGAACAGATAGAATCATTTAAGGCTCGCCGCAGAGAACTGGAACCTCAGCTAAAAGAAGCCGCAGATACCCTGACAGCATCCGGAGTTGATACCGAAAAACTTGAACCGGTTGAAATTTCAATAGATGATTTGAATGCAAAAATACAAAGGCTGGAAAAGAAAATGCAGGATTTAGGTGATGTTAATATGCGTGCCATTACGTCATATGAAGAAAAATCCGCAAGAAAAGAAGAACTTGATAATCAAATAAAAACATTAACTTCTGAACGTCAATCAATACTTGAAAAAATGAACGGTTTTGAGCAGCAGAAAAAAGAAACATTTATGACTACATATACAGCTATAAATGAAAACTTTAAGGATATATATCACCAATTGTCCGAAGGTGAAGGCAGACTGATTTTGGAAAACGAGCAGGATCCGCTTTCTGCCGGCATGACAATAGAGGCAAAACCGAGGGATAAAACAACAAACAATAAACTCGGAGCTTTATCAGGCGGCGAAAAAGCATTGACGGCTCTTGCATTAGTATTCTCCATTCAAAAGTATCTCCCTGCTCCATTCTATGCGTTGGATGAGGTTGATGCAAGTTTGGACACAATGAATGTTGAGAGAATTGCCGATATGATTCAAAAACAATCATCAGATACTCAATTTATTGTCGTAAGCCACAGACGTCCGATGATTGAAGCAGCCTCCAGAACGATTGGGGTAACTCAAAAAGAAAAAGGTAAAACAAAAGTTACAGGTGTTAAATTAAGAGATGAGTAGTAATCTTATAAATTCACAGGATTTAGAATCCTCGATATATGAAGGTATAAGTACCAAAGATGCAAATGACGGTATTGGTATCCTTGTTGAAATGGCGAAATCCGGTAAGATTGACCCATGGAATATTGATATTGTTGATGTTACAGAAAAATATCTTCAAAAAATGATAGAGATGAAGTCTTTGAATTTGCGTGTTGCAAGTCGCACTTTATTATTTGCTGCAATTTTGTGCAGAATGCAATCAAATGTGCTTGCAGGGTTATCTATAGAAGAATTTCAAGATGCTCCTGAAGAACAGGTTGTTTATGATGAAGACGGGTTTATAGTTGAATACCCTGAAGATGAAGATTATATGCCGACTAATAATGTTGTAAGATGGGATGAAGCTCTCCAAAGACGTACCAGTATCCGTTTAAATCGTAATCGTGTTGTTACATTGAAAGATTTAATTAAGCAATTAGAATTCTATGAAAAACTTGAAAAAAAAGCATCTTTGCAGAGCGCTCATGAAAGGGCAAAACGTCATGTGAGAAACTATTCAAGGTTGACTCCTGAAGAAATTGTTTCTATGGCGCATGAAGAATATATTGAAGAAGCCGTTATAAAGTTGAAAGACAATTTGGAGCAAATATTTGCTCATGAGGATAAAATTGAACTTAACGATTTGGCAGTGCTTGGATTGGACAGAATCAGCGCATATATTGCATTGCTCTTTTTAAGTCGCGATACGGATTATGAATTGGAGCAAAAAGTGTTTTATTCGGATTTGTATGTTGTGAAGGGAGGATCTCATGCAACAGCTTAAATCAAGGATAGAAGCAGTTCTTTTTGTTACTGCAAAAGCTCTTTCTTTAGATGAAATATCCGAATACGTAGAGAGAACTCCTGAAGAATGTGAAGAAGCATTATTAGAACTTATTATGGACTATTCTTCCCGTGACGGTGCATTAGAAGTGGATGATGAAGACGGATACATCCTTCAGGTAAGAGAAGATTACAGTGATATTGTTGAAAAAATTTGTCCGATTGATATGAGTCCTGCTGTTTTAAGAACGCTTTTGATTATTGCGTTAAAAGGTCCTATAAGACAAACCGAGCTTGTTAAATTAAGATCAAATGCGTATGAACATGTGTCAGAACTTGTTGAAATGGGTTTGGTTTCAAAAAATAAAGATAAAAACGGCAGAAGTATAAATCTGAAAACAACACACAAATTCAATGAGTATTTCAAGTTAAAAGGAGATACAAAGCTTTTGGTTCGTCAGTTGGAGCAGGAGTTGGAAGAAAGAAAGAATGCTTAGAAATTTTTTGGCTTTTATATTCTTGATAGTTTGTGGTGTATATATTTGGTTTTATACTCCGGTAAGTTCTGATTTTTACATGAATAAGGGTATGTCGGAATTAAATGCCAAACATTATGATAGTGCTGTGCAAGCTTTTGAGCGGTCATTAGGAGCTAATCCGTCGAATTTTAAATCCGAGTACTATCTTGTTCAGACGCTGTCTGAAATGGAACCGACGTATACTGTTCAAAAAAAGTTATATGAAATTTCCCAAAATCCTATTAATCAATACTCAAAGCGCTTAGCTCAAAGTACCTTGATGAAGGTTAGGAATAATTTGCTCAAAGATTTAGGGGATAATTATATCTACAATGCAATGCAGGGAAAAGATGTTATCCGTTGGGATATAAAATCCTTTCCGTTAAAAGTTTATATAGAAAATGAAGATTCTGTGCCTGCGTATTATGTGGAAAATCTGTTAAAAGCAATGAGTACATGGGAAAAGAAAACCGGATTTGTAAAATTTCAAAAAACAAATGATAAAAATGGTGCGCAAATAAGACTTGTTTATAGGGATATTGACCCTTCCGAGTGTGCGGGTAAGAGTGTTTGTTCTTATGCTATAGCATATACGGAACCCGTAATAAGCAGTCGTAATGTGCTTAAATATTTTGATTTTGTTTTTCACCGCACAAATCCAAAAGGAGAGAATTATACTGCGGATGAAGTTTATACAACTTCATTGCATGAGTTAGGGCATACTTTGGGTATAATGGGTCATAGTGACAATTCTAATGACATAATGTACGATACTCATCAGCAATCAAACAATTTATATTCATTCATTTTTTCTGAAAAGCCATCTCTTTCAATGAGGGATTTAAGGACATTGGCGCTTTTATATAGTCTTGCTCCGAGTATTTCAAATGTAAAAAATTTATCATCAGAAAAATTCTATTATCCTCCGGTAATAATAGGTGCAGAGAGTGAAGCTCTTATGAAAAAAATAGAGGAATTACAAGGCTATATCGACAAATATCCTCACATGGCGGCCGGTTATATAAACATATCTTCAGTATATTCTGATTTAGGTGATTTTGATAAGGCTCTGTCTTATATCAATATGGCAGCACGTCTTGCAAATACTGACGATGAAAAATATATGATTTCTTATAATAAAGCAATCATATTTTTCAACAATCAAGATTTTGATTCTGCCAGAACATCAGCTTTAAAGGCTCAATCAATCAAAGACAATTCTGATGTGAGAGAATTGATTGAAGAAATTGATAAAATCTTAAATGAATAAGCTGTCGGTTTTAAATTTTTTTAGCGATAACAACTGCGTTAGATAGTGCAATTCCTCCTGCTTGCGGCGGTTGGTTGACTATCTGCCCGTTTACATACATAACTGTCGAGCCTCCGCCGTCTAAATTTATTGCGTTCACACACCCCAAAGACTTCATCAAGCTTGCAAGTTCAGTCAATGTCAAACCGATCGAGCTTCCTTCCCTTCCGTCTGCGGTTACTATAATCAAATTATTATCTGCGGTGTAACCTATTGCGGTTCTCGGATTTCTGCCGCCTATCGACAGTAGTTTTTCTTCTTTTATGTCAACAAAAATGTTTCCGTTTTTGACAAGATAAGGTCCGCCGCTTATTATATGTTTAACATTTTCCCATTTAGGGTTTGTACCTAATTTCATTTCAATTTCTTCTGCGCCAAATAGTTTACCGAGTTCTGATTTTGGTCCGACTAAGACGTAGCCGTCTTCCGGAATAGAAAGGGGATTGGCGGAAGCTGCCAAAATTTTATTGCCTTTAATTTGCAATTGTACACCGTAACGTGGTGAAGCGGGAGCATATTTCCCCCAATCCCTTGTATATGCTAATACGTATGAGGATAACATTCTTGGCTGATTTATATTATCAATTTTTATGGTGTGATTATTTCCTGTGATACTTCCTTCAAATCTTACCCTTCCTACTTCATATCTGTCTTCAAATATTCCGAGAGCAACTCTGTCATAAACAGGTCCTGTATACATTTTCCCGTCAATCATAAGAGTTCCCAGAGGGACTCCTGTTTGAGGCTTGAAATATCCGCCGTTTACAGCCGCAATAGAATTGGTTCTTCCTGCGATTGTTCGGACGGTTGATTTATGCTGGAGAGTATAGTTTGAGGCTATAGCAGGTTTCACTTCATAATCTGATGCTATTTTTTGGTTCATTTCAATAACATTTATCCTTACAGGTTGTCCGTTATAATATTTAACCATTCTGATGTGTTTTATGCCGTCAGATACATTATTTATTTTTTGGCCGGAGTATTTAACTGCTACTTTTGTTTCAAATTTATTTTTCATTGCTTGTGGGTCTATATTTTCAAAAAGTTTGTCTTTCACCTGTATAATAGCGGGGGTTGTAATTGAGGAATTTGCGATTAAATCGTTAGCCAATATTGGTGCCTCTCCCAGTCCTCCTGCAAGTATAAAAATAATTAAAAGCGTTATAATCGCAATAAACTCGCAGGTCTTGCGCGGAATTTCCAATTGCTCTTTTTTTAATAACAACGTATCCATGATGTCACCATAGTTTCAAAAGTAACCGGATACCTTTTTGTTTTTAGAGTGGTGTGGGGAATAACACTCATCAGAAACCTATGAGGGCAAATAGGATATTCCTACTACTATTGTAACATATATTAACATATTTTTCAATCTCCTACAATCCCCTTATACCAATAATTTTACAAATCTAAATAGTGCCAAATATACACTATATCTGATTTATAGTAAATATTACACTTATTATTTCCCTGTTTTAAAACAAAATTGACAAATCAAGAAATATGTATTATTAAAAAGATATGATTAGAGAAACAGAAGACGGCATTATTGCAAATATAAAAATTTCACCGAATGCCAAGAAAAATGAAATAATAAAGACAGAGAGTGAAGTTAAAATAAAGATTACAGCGCAGCCAATTGACGGAAAAGCGAATAAAGCTCTTGTTGAATTTTTGTCTAAAGAATTTAAAATTCCAAAAACATCAATTCAAATCTTAAAAGGAGAAACTTCAAAGGAAAAGACTTTAT
>JAFUUT010000264.1 GCA_017477685.1 bacterium
CTTTATTTTGGGATTCTGACTGCAGCGAAACATATCTTTTAGATAAAAATGGAAAGGTTCATGATTTGACGGATCTGACAAAAGAATTTTACACCATATTAGAATTAACATCTCATGTAGATACAGCAGGGTGGAACCCGAAATCAAAAGAAATTCAAAAAAGAATGGAAAGATTTGTGGAATATTGTTCGAACAATCCTGAATTCTTGAAAAAAGCCATTACGCGTATAAATTTATCCATAAATCCTTTTCACAGCCTGCAAACAACAGCCTTAAAACAAAAACAAAAGGGAAACATAGAAAACTATAATAAATTACATCAAAAATATCTTGATATGGTTGCAAATATGATAAATACCTTTGCCCCGTTGA
This sequence comes from bacterium, assembly GCA_017477685.1. GTDB lineage: Bacteria > Cyanobacteriota > Vampirovibrionia > Gastranaerophilales > Gastranaerophilaceae > Zag111. The sequence goes on from JAFUUT010000264.1 coordinate 373, forward strand.
TAGAACACCCTAAAATAGGATTCACATGCAGAGTTTATCCAGATTTCATGGATTATCCTGAGCTCGATGGGTTTAGAACTAAAAATATGATAGAGCTAAAAACAGAAATTATAGAACATTTCAAGTCTAAATATCCTGAAACTATAGAAAAATACCCAAAGATAACAGATATTTTAGAGAATAAAATTATTCCTGAAGATGATTTTATAACAAAAGGAGGAAGGGATAATCAGTTTAAGCAATTCTCTAGAACATGGATAAAATTAAGACCTTTGAAGGAGTTGAAATCAAATGAAGATTTAATCAAAAGAGCTTTTTTAGTTGGTAGGGCTTATATTGATCTCAATGGTGATTTTTACATGATTAATGATTATGAGTCATATAAAACTAATTTAAGACTAAATATCGGTAAAGATACCAATAAACCAATGCGGCCTCCTGTCCATTCACAAATAGTTGAAATCTAAAAGGGAATAATTATTGTTCTACGTTTCGGTAAACCAATACAACATACGCATCTAATTCCATACTATTATAAGTTACAAGTAACTACTGATAACGTACATTTACCCCCTAGCCGTTTTGGTCAAACTTCATTGTTCTTTCGATGTTTTTATTGATAACTTTTTGAATAGAGTCATATTCCTGCATCAATGAGGAATGTTCTGTATCAATATTTTTAAGCTGCAAATCATAGATACTGTCTTTTTGTTTGATATCATTCATTGCTCTGTTATATTCAGCTTCAGCTTTTGCAACAAGAGCAGAACGGTCAGTTTGTTCAGTAATACCTGCACAAGTTTTGTAATCAATATTAACCCATTTATGACTTGAATCAACTTGTTCAATAGTAACTAAACCGCTTTTGAGTGCATATTCAATCCAATCATTTGAAGAAGCAAGACCGTCTTCAAGTATTCTGTAACCTCTTTTCATTCTTTCAAACAGGTTAGTAAGCCATTGAGCTTTTGAATCAGGGTTACCTGTATTACCTGTATCATTTTTGTCAATCCAAGAGTATTTAGGTTCGCCATAAACAGAAACCATTGCCTCAACTCTGTACATATCGAATAAGTTTTGTAATTCTTCGGACGGAGACATTGCCGGGTCTCTGAGAGCCCCTGTTGTTTCATCATAATATAAGCCCATTAAATCTTCGATATA
>JAFUUT010000265.1 GCA_017477685.1 bacterium
CACTATTACGAGGAATGGTAACAAAATTACATTCCAAAGGGTATCATTATGATACTCTTTTTTGTGGGGGTAAATGCTTTTTACCGTTGGATGCTCGTGTCTTGTCTGCGAATTGCATAGGGGGGGGGGTAAATGTTTTTCCCGAAGGGTGCACTTATTTTGTATTATAATTTCTTCGTCTGGGGTAAATGTATTTTCCTGACGGATGCGTATATTCTTTAAATACAGGGCAAGACAAATATCTCTCTCAATGGATGTGATTTTTCGTAGACAGCAATATATGAGGCGGTTTTACAAGTTATTTGTTTTCCGCTTGTACATAGACTTCGGCAAGTTTGCCTGATCCTCTGTTTCTGAAACGTATTTCAAATGATTTATTTTCGGATTTCGGTTTGAAATCGTCTTTTTGGTATCCGTAAATAAATTTCATAAATTCCTTACTATACATAAACACCTTTCCCAATAAAATTTTACCTTCACATATATAATAAAACATTTTGTTTATTTTTTTTGCCAAACCTTTACAAAATTGTTACAAACTTAGTATTTCGAAAATTAGCCTATCGGATTAGTAAAATTTCTAATGTTTAAAAAATACCGAAAAGTACATAATTTGGTATAAGTTCGTTTTTTAAGGGTTCTATTTTCGTATAAATAGAACTTGAACCAAACAAGGAGGTAAAAATGTCAATTAAAAAACTAACTGCGGCAGCTGCGATTGCTATCGGAATAGCAACGTGTTCCTTGAATTCTGCGATGGCAGCCTGCCCTTGTCAAAATGATTCGATGCCGGTTGTTACCGGACCGGCTTGTCCTGTTCAGACTAATACATGCTCCAAATGTAAAAGGGCAAAATCCGATTGCGGTTGTAAAAAACAAAAGCGTTGCCCGTCAAAAGTTGCTCCGGCTGATATAAGTTGTGATAAGACTGCCGGACCTTCCACCGCTCTTTGTCCGCAAACAGGAAAACCGGACAAGGCTCAAATGAAACAAGTTTATGGTTATCCTCAGGCTATTTATGGCACAAATAATTATGTAGGAGAACCTGCTAACTCCATCTTTTCAACCGAAACGGCAATGAGAGGATGTCCTGCATCTGTTATGTCTTCTGCAATCAGCGGAACTACTATATCTTCCCAGCCTATACCTGGATTGGCAACGGGTGCAGCTGCTCAAATGCCTTGTTTAAACGAATTACCACAATGTAATAACGGTGTTACCGTTAATAATGATGCACAAAAGGCTTGTCCTATAGATTTTCAATCGGCAAATTCAATAAATGCCGTAAAAAAGTCATTAGTCCCGTACACAATTAAAGAAAATATAACCGGAGCTGCTGCTCCAGCTAGTGCAAATTTCAACGGCGGCTGCATGTTCCCGGATGTACCAAACGGATATTGGGCTGCTTGTGATATTGATAAATTAGCTATAAATGATGTTGTTGTCGGTTATCCTGACGGTTTGTATAAACCAAATAAAAATATTTCACGTGCTGAATTTGCAACAATGTTAGTTAAAGGTTTCAATATGGATGCACATGGCGCAACTACTTCTCAATTCTCTGACGTATCTCGTGATAATTGGGCTAATGCCGCTATCGCAAGAGCCGTAAATGAAGACTTGCTGCGCGGCTATCCTAATCATACATTCAGACCAAATGCAAATGTCACACGTGTTGAAGCTCTAACTTCAATATCAAAAGGTATGACCTGTGATATTGACAGCTGCAAGGCTGATCAAATATTAAGTAAGTATGCTGACGGAAATAAAGTTCCGAATTGGGCAAGAATTCCTGTTGCTAAATCTTTAGAAAACGGTGTATTAAAAGATTCTCCAAACCCGAATTTAATTATGCCTAATAAGGATGCAACAAGGGCTGAAATTGCATCTATGATGCAAACTGCACGTGTTGCTCTGGGTTATGATACTAATCCGACAACCGCAAATGCTGCTTGTCCTGTTTGTCCGATAGAAAAAGAAGCTTTCATAGAACAAGAAGAAATTGTTAAAATTCCTACATTGAAACTTTCTATGATAGACCAATTAACTGCAAAATCTTCTCACGTTGGTCAATATTTCAGAGCGAACACTCTTGAAGCCGTAACAATTAACGGTAAAACTTACCCTTGCGGTTCAACTGTAACAGGTCAGGTTGTTGAAGTTGTAAGACCTTCTGGATGTAATAAAGGTGCTTTAAAACTTGCCTTTACAAGTATTTCTAACGGTAATTGCAAAACAAAATTACCTAAACAAATTCTTCAAGCGCAAGTTAACAGAACCAAAAATGTCAACCCTGTTGCAAGACTTGTGGAAATGCCATTCACTTGGGCAGGTTCTTTAGTCGGTGTTGTCGGCAGAACTGCAGGCGGTATTTTGACTAATATTGGTAACGCTGCAGAAAATGTATCTAATGATGCGGGTTATATGTTAGGACACGCATTCCAAGGTCAATTCGGTGCCGCTTCACGTAGTTTGGGTGATGGTTTATGGGAAACAGTTAAAGCTCCTGTTGATGTTACAAGAACTGCAATTTCAGGTACTATGGGATTATTCCAAACAACAGGTGATGAATTTGCATACCTTGTTGACCCGAGAGGTTACAAAATCTCTGCTGTTAACCCAAGAGAACACTTAACAATTGCTTTTGGCTGCAGTGATTAATACAATAATCCGTTCACACTGTTTGAAGGCTCAAGATTTTATCTTGGGCCTTTTGGCCTAATCAACATCTACCGGTTCTTTTAAGATTTTTTCTATAGCATCTCTTGCGGTAAATACAAGAGCTTCAGGGACATTATCTATTACTGTTAATTGTCTCAGTACATCAACAACGCGTTTAAAAGCTCGCACAATGTCGCCTTCTCCGATGTCTTTCATTACCCCTGTAACGGTATCCCATTCTGCACCCTCAACCCAAAGCTCAATCATTGAGCTAAAATGAGGGTTTATATATAAAGGTGCTTCAACATTATGATTTGTTTGAATTTTTTCAAGTTTTTTCTTGATATTTCTTATTTTGTTCAGAGTTTTTCTTACGGGTTCTGACATTGGTACATATGGTACTTCAAGTCTTACGTCTTCTGTTGTAATGGCACAAATCACACCTGCAAGTTGTGATGGTGTCAGGGTTTCCAATAATCCGGAGAAAATAATTTCCGCTAAGAAAAGTTCATTTTCCGATCTTATTTGTGAGGTTGTTTTACCTGAATCTGTCGGAAAATCTCCGTTTAAATATCCGTATTCTTGAAGTACGGCTCTATGGTTTAAAAATTTATCCCAGTATATGTCTTTTTGTCTTTCAATTTCTTTTTCGAGTTTCCGGATTTTATTTTCAAGACGTTTTGTTACTTCAATATTTTTGGTGTGTTTTCTGTAAAGTTTACAGTTGTCGCATTGGTATTTTTGCATTTGGTGCAATTCTTCCTTGTTGCGTTCTCCGAATTCGATAACTTCCTGAGATAAAGCCCTGTGTTTAGATTTTTCTTGTTTAAGAATTTTTTTGTATGTTTGTCTGTTTTGAACATATAAAAATCTTATTCGGTCGTACTTTTCAACATCATC
>JAFUUT010000011.1 GCA_017477685.1 bacterium
GTATTTCGTCTTTTTTTACATCCGGAACTCTGTCTAATATCTGGGGAAGTACTATATCCTTATTGCCAACAGTTATGACTGAGCCTCTCCCTGCGGCTCTTATGTTTTTAACCATGTTTTGTATATCATATTCATCGCTATAAAATCTAGGTGCATCAATCATTGAACCTGTACAATTTTCACTTTTATTTAATTCTTGCAGACTTCTGTACAAAGATTGATATGTTAAAAATCTATGAGGGATATCATCAATTTCCAAGTCCAAAATACTTTTTCCGATATATCTATTATTGTAGCTATAGTTTAATACTTTTATGCCTTTTTCCAATGCTTGTTTGTACTCATTTATTGTTTCATTTTCTTCACATAAACCAAGTTCTTGTGCGGCAACGCAAAGTTCTAAAGAACCGCAAAGTTCCTCGTCCGCAATATCGATAAGCCATTTTTCAACAGCTTTTTGCCTGTCTTTTATATTTTCAAAGCAAACTTCAGGGATTTCTAATTTTTTAGTTTTACCGTCTAAAGTTTCTATTGTCACATTGTTTCCCTCAACTTGTACGTTATCTATTTTTGCTTTAAATAGGTTGTATTTACGTTTTTCAGCTTCTTCTTGCTCAGATCTTATGTGGGTTTCAGGTATAAATTCATCATTTGTATCAGTACCTTTGAATGCAGTTATTGCATTTTGTTTTGCCGGAGTGTTTTGGTAATTAAAGCTGCTAAAAATATTGTAAGCCGGGGTAATTCTCATATTATGTCCTTTCATGATTATTGTATTCAGCATTATTAATGTTCCTAAAAATATTATTTGCTATTGAGTAAAAATATATTTACAATTCTTAATATGTACCAATAATGCTTGATTATATATAATAAGAATATGACGGACGTTATTCAAAATAAATTATTTGAGCAAAAATTGGCACTCAAAAAACGTGTTATTGATAATGAGAGTGAAAAGAGTGAATATAATAAATATGCGGTCTGCCTTGTTAATATAAAAGCTATGGGAGTTCGTACATTTAGTTATGAAATTCCTCTGCATTTTCAGAATAAAATAAAAATCGGTCAGGCACTTTTGGTTCCTTTTGGCAGACAGGGTATGATTAACGCATTTTGCGTCGGATTTAGCAACTATTTGCCCCCTGATATTAAAGCAAAACCGATTACAAAGATTTTAGATGAAACACCGTTATTCTCATCAGAATATTTAAAACTGCTGGAGTGGGTGGCAAATTATTATTGTACGGATTTAATAACCGTCCTGAATGCTGCAATTCCGCTAAAACTTATTGAAAAATCATTAAAAACCGAATTATCAATTGAGTATGTAAGAGATTTTGGGGCAACAAAAAGACAATTACAAGTCTTGGACGTTTTGAAAAATAAAGGTAAGATGCCTTTAGTTTCTTTTGAAAAACTTGCCAAAACTACCCGCGCTACCGTTAAAAAACTTGAGGCTCTCGGGTGTGTGCGAATTTGCGAAGAAGAAATTTACCGCAATCCGTTAGATATATTGAATATTGATAAAATTGAACCGTTGAATGAACTTTCTGAATCGCAACAGGAAGTTTATGAGGGTATTTCTAAGCAAATTAAAAAAGAAAAATCACCAAAGATTCTTCTTCACGGCGTAACAGCGAGCGGAAAAACAGAGGTTTATTTCAAACTCATAGATGATACCATTAAATCGGGTAAGAATGTTTTATTCTTAGCACCGGAAATTGCCCTTGCCTCTCAACTCACAAAACGCCTTGCCAAAAAATTCGGGACAAAGGATGTTGCGATTTGGCATTCAAGTATTTCTGAGGGCGAGAGATATGATGTTTGGCAAAAACTTTATAAAAATGAGATAAAAATTCTTGCAGGTGCAAGAAGTGCAGTTTTTGCGCCTTTGCAAAATATCGGACTTATCATAATAGACGAAGAACACGAAGGTGCGTACAAACAAACTACCCCTGCACCCAGATATGATGCGAGGTTGGTTGCTCAAAAGCTTGCGGAGTTTAACAAATGTCCGCTCATTTTGGGTTCTGCAACTCCTGATATTTCAAGTTATTATTATGCGGTTAATTCAAATCATCTATATCAAATGCTGAAACGCTATAATAATGCAAAGGTTGCTCCGGTTACGGTTATAAATATGCAAGAGTATGGTCAAGCTGCATATAAGCATCTTATTTCTTTACCCCTGCAGAATGCAATCAAAGAAACTCTTGATAAAAAACAGCAAGTCATATTATTAATCAATCGGCGCGGATATTCAACATTCACTCAATGTCAAGGCTGCGGGCATGTTATTGAATGCCCGAATTGTGCAATTCCTATGATATGGCATTCAAAAGATAATATGCTAAAGTGTCATTATTGCAATCATGCTGAGTATTTCCCTGATGTGTGTCCAAATTGCGGGTGTGATATTTTAAAAAATTCCGGTACAGGTACCCAAAAAATTGAACAGTATATTGAAGAAATTTTTCAAGGATACAATATTGCCCGAATAGACAGTGATGTTTTAGTACGCAAAGGGGAACATATAAGGCTTTTAGATAAATTTCAAAAAGGTGAAATTGATATTCTTGTAGGGACACAGATGATTGCAAAAGGTCTTGATAATCCGAATGTTACTCTTGTCGGGGTTATATCAGCAGATGCAAGTTTTAATCTGCCTGATTATCGCGCATCAGAAAGAGGATTTCAATTGTTAACTCAGGTAGCCGGTCGTGCCGGACGCGGGGAATTCAACGGCAGAGTTTATTTCCAAACATATAACCCTGAATATTATGCATTAGAGAGTGCAAAATCTCAAAACTACAGAGAATTTTATGACAAAGAAATAAAGTCCCGAGAAGAATTTGATTATCCTCCTTTTAGCCAAATTATACGTATAATTATGAGTTCTCAAAACAAATTCCGTGCGGAAAAATCCGCTCAAGAAGTTGCACTCAGATTATGCACAATGATTGAGAAATTCGGGTTTGGAGAAAGACTTGAAGTTCTTGGGCCGACACCTTGTGTCATTGAAAGAATAAATAGCCTGTGGCGTTTTCAGATAATAATTAAGAATAAACTGGAAGATAAGGGACATCAGTTTGTTTCAAGTTTTCTGTCTAAAATCAATGCTCCAAAAGATATAAAAATGACTGTTGATGTTGACCCGCTGGATATTTTATAGGGGTAAATGTTATTATTGCTATCAAAGACTTTGCTTTATCCAAAATGTAAACTTATGTAAAGCTCAATTTAAGCGCGGCTGGAATCTAACTATAATAGTCATTATGGTATGATGTGAAATAAGGTAAGGCGAGTGATTTTTGTCAATTTTTTTGTTCAAAAATTCTTTATATGTATATAGGGGATATAAAATATGAATATAGGGAGGAATTATTATGCGCATTTCATTTCTTAAAGAAGTTGCATTAGCAGTAAAAAATGGTTGGTCATATGTTGCCGGAAAAGGTCCTGGCTATGCGATGTCACATCTGATGAAAAAATTTACCGATAAAAATGGTAATATATTTACACAGAAAATATTTGAAAGTGGTGATAGGATATTATTTAAGTCAAATGGTGATGAAATACTAAGATTGACAGACGGAAGTATCGGAAAATTAACGCCGGACAACGTTTCTTATTGTTGGAAAAAAGGTGCGACAGGACGCTTTGGTTGGGTTAAAGTATAGCGTAAATAAGTCCTGTTTATAAATTATAGAAGTAAAAAGCGGCATTTGTATAATCAAATGCTGCTTTTTACTTATTTCAATTCTTTATCGATTGCGGCGAGAACTTTTTCAACTGTCGCCTCTTTAATAATTTCGTCATTAACTTTTACATAAGGAGCCTTAGAGAATTCCCAATCAATAGAGCATAGCCCTAAGCAAGGTGTTCCGGCTACGTGTACATCTTTTCCGTATTTTTTAGGAACAAGAGCTATTAATTCTTGCAGATTTGAAGAACCCATTACAAAACAAGTTGTGCCTAAACATACCTTTACATTAACTTTTGCCATTCTATTCTTACTCCTAAAAGACAGTTTTTACAAAATTATTCTATTATGTTGAAAATTATAAAGCAAGAGGGCTGAACCTTAGATATTATGTAACTTTTCAATGTTAAGTTATATTCTTAACTTTAGGTAAAGATTTTGGTAAAAATCTTGTGTTTATGCTATTATATAAGAAAAGAGCAGACTAGGGAGAAGTGTATGTCAGAAAATATGACCAATGATGCAGCTGTTGAGGCGTTGGAAACAGCAACAGAAAATATAGCAAAAGAAGAATTGAGAAAACAGATAAATGAAGAATTTGTTGACCCTGATGCGGGAAAACACGAAGAATATGAAACTCATTCGGATGAAGACTATGATGCAAGTAATATTCGTGTATTAGAAGGTTTGGAAGCGGTTCGTGTAAGGCCCGGAATGTATATCGGTTCCACATCTCAAAGAGGGCTTCATCACTGTATATACGAAATCGTTGATAACTCTATTGACGAATCTTTAGCCGGATATTGTACTGATATTTATGTAACTATAAACAAAGATAACAGTGTAACGGTTGAGGATAACGGACGTGGCATTCCTGTTGATGTAAAAGAAGGAACAGGAAAGTCTGCTTTGGAAATTGTTCATACAGTTTTGCACGCAGGCGGCAAATTCGGTGACGGGGGATATAAAGTATCCGGTGGTTTGCACGGTGTTGGGGCGTCTGTTGTAAATGCTTTGTCAGAAAAATATATAGTTGAAGTTTCTCGTCAAGGTTATGTTTGGCGTCAAGAGTATATGCGAGGAGAACCAATGGCTCCTGTTGAAAAGTGTGAGCCTACAGAAAGAACAGGTACAAAAACTACTTTCTGGCCTGACCCTGAAATATTTACAGAAACAACAGAAATTGATTCTGAAGTTATCGGAACTCGTTTAAGAGAAATGGCTTTCTTAAATAAAGGGTTGAAAATTATTTTCAAACATCCGGGTATGGAAGAAGCTGAAGTATTCCATTATGAAGGCGGTATCGGAAGTTATGTGGAATTTTTGAACAAGAACAGAACTGTTCTTCATGACAAGCCGATTTATATTGATAAGGTCGTTGGTGATATCCAAGTTGAAGTTGCTATGCAATATACAGATTCTTATCAAGAAAATATATTGTCTTTTGCCAATAATATTAATACACATTTTGGCGGAACTCATATGACAGGTTTTAGAAACGCCATTACACGTGTATTGAACGATTATGCAAGAAAGAATAAAATTCTGAAAGATTCAGACCAAAACTTGTCAGGTGATGATGTTAGGGAAGGTTTGACGGCTATTGTTTCTGTTAAGATTCCTAACCCTGAATTTGAAGGTCAGACAAAAGAAAAACTGGGTTCAATAGAAGCATTGAGTGCTGTTCAAGATGCTGTAAGAGATAAATTACAAGAATGGCTTGAATTTAATCCAAAAATGGCAAAAGCTATTATTGAAAAAACACTCCAAGCACAACGTGCAAGGGAAGCTGCAAGAAAGGCAAGAGAACTGACAAGACGTAAATCAGTTTTGGAAAATTCTACTTTACCGGGCAAACTTGCCGACTGCTCAAATAGGGATGCTTCTCAGTGTGAAATATTCCTTGTTGAGGGGGATTCTGCGGGCGGGTCTGCAAAACAGGGCAGAAACAGAATGTTCCAAGCTATTTTGCCTTTAAGAGGTAAAATTTTGAATGTCGAAAAGGCTCGTTTAGACAGAATTTATGCGAATAACGAAATTCAATCTATGGTTCAGGCTTTTGGTATAAAAATCAGCAGAAATCCTGAAGAAGTTGAACTTGAAAAGCTTCGTTATCACAAAATCATTATCATGACCGATGCTGATGTTGACGGCGCTCATATCAGAACTTTGATGTTAACATTCTTCTTCAGATATGCAAGACCATTGATTGAAAACGGTTATGTATATATTGCCCAGCCGCCTTTATTCAAAGTTACTCAGGGCAAGACTTCCGAATATTTATTCAATGAGCATGTTTTGGATAAGATGCTTAAAGAACGCGGTATAAAGAATTTAAGCTTGTCTGATAAGGCTGGCAACAAGGTTAAAACCGGAGATGAATTATTAGGTTTGATTAAAAATATGTCTGAATTTTACAAATCATATAATAATCCTATTTTGAACTTGTTCCCGGCCGTATTTTTAAGGGGGCTGGTTCGTTCTGATGTACAACTTGCGGATTTTGATTCTCAAGATGTGATGAATAAGCACTGTGAATACTTGAACCACTATCTGCAAGACCATGCAAAGAACTACAACATTGCGGAGGCTGAAAATTATAAAGTTGAAGTCAAGTATAATGCCGAGAATGCTAAATATTCATTCATTTTACATCTGAACGACGAAGAACATGTAGTGTTAAATCAAAATATTATAAAGAGTACGGAATTTAAACGCTTGAAAGAATCTTATCCGTTGATTAGGGATTATTTGATTGAAGAAACTGACGGACTTTTATTAGAAACTGATACAGAAAAAATTGAAATCAATTCGTTTGAAAAATTGCAAAAAACTATTGACGAAAGAGGTCAAAGAGGATTGCAAATTCAACGATTCAAAGGGTTAGGCGAAATGATGCCTCAACAGCTTTGGGAAACTACAATGGATCCTGCAACAAGAACTTTGTTAAAAGTTAATATTGAAGATGCAATGATTTGTGATCAATTATTTGATGTGTTGATGGGCGACAGAGTTGAACCAAGGCGTGATTTCATTCAATCGAATGCGGTTTATGCAACAAATATTGATACATAATTATAAAAAAGAGAGATATTTAAATCTCTCTTTTTTATTTCAATAATTTATAAGTTTCTATTTCAAAATAATTTGCGATTTTATCAAGTTTTTCAATAGTGATATTCATTTTTAAATTTTCAACTTTAGATATGTAAGAATTGTCAAAGCCTAATGTCAAAGATAAATTTTCTTTTGTGATATGCTTTTTGTTTCTTAGTTTTTGGATATTTTTTGCGATGTTTATTTTAGAACTTTGATTCATAATTTCATACTTATGGCTAATTGACTAACAGTCCTATTATGAATTATTATTTTTATCATTAACAGGAATGACAGTCCATTAATGGAGGAAATATGAAAGGACGAAAGATTGCTAAAAAAGATGTATATGCGGGGAAATATGATGAAAAATTTTTAAGCTATTTTTTAAATGGCTTTAGTTATAAACAAATAGGTGAATATATGGATATAAGTAAATATTATATTTCTATGATTACAAAGTATTTATATCGTAAATTTAATGCGGTAAATAATGCATCTTTAGCATGTCAGGTAGCAAAAAGAGGTATTAAATCCTTATAAATTTATGCTTATATGTGTAGCTTGCAGGTCTCCTTTATACTGGATTGCTTCGCTCTGCTCGCAATGACGGTTAAACATTACATAACCAATGCTTACAACATTTTCCCCTAGCTTGTAGGTCAGGCTTTAGCCTGACGAATAATATCAGTGCCCTTTTAAATCATGCCTCACCTCTTTCCCTCTCCTATTCTTCAAGAGAGGGGGTAATGCAACATTCGCCCATAGTGTCTTGTTCGTATACATTTACCCTCTTATTGTTTACAACCAGTCTAGCCGTGTCTGTGAATAGATAATTACCTGCATGTTGAATATGCACATATGAATCTTTTGTATTAAATAAGAATAATCTTTTTCATACTTCCAGCTATTCTTAATTAATACGAGGACATTTGTCCTCTTTTTTTTATACCGATAAAGAATTGATTTTAATTCTGAAATAATATACACTTTTTTTATGGTTGAAAATATTTTAGAAGTAAAAAATATAAATTTGGGATTTCAGTCGGAGGAAAAGTTTTTTCAGGCTTTGTATGATGTTTCATTTTCATTGTGTAAAGGTAAAACACTTGCTCTAGTCGGAGAATCCGGTTGCGGCAAAACTATGAGCGCAATGAGTATTTTGAATTTAATCCCGAAGAATGCAAAAATTACGAGTGGAGAAGTTATCTTTAAAGGCGAAAATCTTCTTGAAAAAAGTCAAAAAGAAATGTCTAATATTAGAGGCGGAAAAATTGCACTTATTCCGCAAGATCCTATGACATCTTTAAATCCGCTCTATACGGTCGGGGATCAGTTATTGGAAGTTATAAAAATTCATCAAAATTTGTATGGCGCTGAAGCATGGACAAAGGCTGTAGAGGCTTTTGAACAGGTTCAAATACCTGATGCAAAATCAAGACTCAAAAATTATCCTCATGAGTTTTCGGGTGGGATGAAACAAAGAGCAATTATCGCTATGGCTCTTGCATGTAATGCGGAAATTATTATTGCAGACGAACCGACAACGGCTCTTGATGTTACTATTCAAGCCCAAATAATGAAACTTTTAAAAGAAATTAAGAAAAATAACCAAACTTCAATACTATTAATTACTCATGATTTAGCTTTAGTTAATGAAAATGCAGATGATGTCGCAGTAATGTACTCAGGGCGTATAGTTGAAAAAGCACCTGTGAAAGAGTTCTTTAATACTCCAAATCACCCGTATTCAAAAGCGTTGTTAAAGTCATTGCCTTCAAATAAGTCAGGAATGCTTGATACTATTCAAGGACAGCCGCCTGCTCTAAATCAGGTTATAGACGGCTGTAAATTTCACCCCAGATGTGGTTTTTGCATAGAAAAATGTAAAAACGAAGTTCCGAATTTAGCCCAAATATCTTCAAATCACGTGAGTGCGTGTTTTTTAAATGATTGATTTTATAGCCAGAATTAAAAGTATTAACCCCCCGAGAATATGGAGAAATTTTTTGCGGATATTTTCTATATAATTCCCGCTCCAAAATCCTAATTGTGACATTATAAAAGAAGTAATTCCGATAATTAATGCCGATAAAAGCAGGTTTGTTGAGGTTAATTTTATTGTTGTTCCTGAGATAAGTGCATCAATACTTGTTGCAATGGAAAGCATAATTAAACATTTAAAATCAATACATTGAATTTCTTCTTTTTCGGCTTTTGAAAATGCTTGTAATATAAAATTCAAACCAAGTATAAAAAATATTCCAAAGACAATCCATCTGCTGTAGTGATTTATCATGTTGTATATCTTATCTGTTGCGATATAACCTATAATTGGCATCAGCCCTTGAAATAATCCCATGCAAAAAGCGAGCTTTAAAGAATTCTTTACTCTTTGCGATTTGAACAGAAGTCCTTGAGAAAAAGATACAATAAGACAGTCAATCCCGAGTGCTATAGCAAGTAATGTAATATCAATTAAGTTCAATTTCTACCTCAAACAATCTGTCCCAGGGGTAAATATAGCTTATACTATATTTATTCCCAAATATTTTCTGTACTTTCTTTTCAAAAGGCTCCATAAGCGTTTTTATTTTGCTGCAATCCGGTTTTTCAAGTTGTTGTCTGACATTTGCCTGATATGCCCAGTCGTCTAAAAATCTTGTAACTTGCAGTTTTGTAAAATTTTCTTTGTTGTATTTTTGAGAAAGGAATTTATATTTACTTCCGCAAATAAGACTGCCAAGAGAGTTTGCGGTTGTATTCCATGCGGAATATCCGTAAAAATACTTATCATTCGGTTTATTTTTTAGTAGTTCTTCAACAAAATTGTTGTCTGCTCCGTTGGCAAATCTTACATCTGCAATCATATATGGTCTGTCTGGCGGGATAAATTCTCCTTCAAAATTTTTAGTATCCACTCCCATAACTATTTCGCCTTGTGTGTCTTTAAAATTATTTATATATAAAATGATATCCGCATTTTCATAATCAGAAACGATGCATCCTGCAAGTTCAATTTGCCCTTGAACGGATTTTTCGACGGATACGTCTTCATAGTTTGAGATTAATTTCTTGCTTTCAGGTTCTAAGAATATCGGACATATTTTTACTTCTTTATTTAATGCTCTTGATAGAAGGCTTAGGGGTATTTCATCTGCGCCGGTTTTGGTAAATCCTCCAAGTGCTTCCAGTTCTTGTGCTTCTTTGACATTCAAACCGTATTGTGCGCAGTCATCTTTTGAAAATACAAGTGATTCAAAAAGTCCTTCTTTTTGCCATTCTAGGTAAATTTTATTAATTTCAAAGTTCCGTTTTCTTGTATTCAAATAGTCTTCAATAATACTTTGCGGAACATCTGTTTTTGCTTTTCCGTTTTTGTGCAGATTATATGAATATTGAAAAATTTTTTCGCCGTATAAATTCCAGTATTCTTTTTCTTCTTCATTATAATTGTTATTTGAAATTCTCATTATGCTTGAAAATGCGTATATTTTTGCATTTTTTGTTTTAAGGATTTGTTTTATATTTTCTATTCTGTTTTTAATTTGTTCAAAAGAATCTTTACTTCTGCGAGAGGGTATTAATCCTCCATATGCTATTGTATCAAGGGACATGATTATTGCATCAACTGAGGGTAACTTATTTAGCCAATCTGTTAGCGCTTCAATGTCGGCAATATTTTTCAAATCGCCTAAATATTTTCTGTCCGGAATAAAAAATTCTATTTCAGAATCTATACCGGCAATTGTCTGTGCCAAAGTGTAGCAAACAGGTCTGTTATCAATAGGTAAAAACGCAATCTTCATAAAAGGATTATATATCAATGAGCTATAAAAATCTAATCTATTAACAAAATGAGGAATATGTGCTAATATATTTGTAACTAAGGAGAGAAGAATATTATGATGAAAAGAATTTTTGCAATAATTATAGGTATTGTTATAACAGCACAGATGAGCTTTGCGGCTTCACCGTTCAGCGGAAATGCAAAGACCAAAAGAATTCCTGCCGGAACTGTTTTAAAATTAAAAATGTTAAATCCGATTGATACAGCATTAAATACCTCAGGTAGTGATTTTACGGCTATGCTTTTGACAGACCAGAAATCTGAGATGGATGATGAGGTGATTTTACCTGTAGGTTCTATTATCAGAGGTTCGGTAAAGAATATAGTTCCGTCAAAGAGATTGTCTAAAGGAGCTATTTTATATTTGGATTTTGACCATGTTGTAACTCCTAACGGAAGACAAATACCGTTAAGTTTAACTGTTACTGGCAGAACTGATACGACTTTTGACGGTGGTATAACAACAACAAAAGGTTACTTCGATGCATGGAAACAAACTTGTGCAAAATCTGCTGATATTACAAAAAATTCTGTAGAGTGGGCTTCTGATGTTACGGATAGCGGCTTCAGATATGTTCTTATTCCTGTAAGTGCTGTAGGCGGTGCATTCGGTACTGCGGGATATTTTGTATATGATAGTATTGCTGACCTTATAAGAAAAGGTAAAGATGTTAGGCTGCTTAAAGACGAGATTATAGACGTTATTCTTGTGGAACCTATTGATGCTCCGGTAATTTAAAATGTCAAATATCGATAAAATAGAAGAGCTGCAAGGCTTGTTAAGAGAAGATGCAAATAATTTCCAAGCAAGGCGTGAACTTGCTGTTCTTCTTATGGATTCCGGTTTTAACGAGGAATCTTTAAAAAATCTTTTATACTTATCAAAAATATTCACTGATGATAGCGGGATATTCTATAATCTTGGTATTGTATACGAAAAATTAAAGCAGTTTGCAAAGGCAAAAGAGTCCTATCAGCGAGCATTGGAAATAGATCCAAAAGAGATTGATGCTCTTTACAATTTAGGGCTTGTTTATATGGAATTGCAAGAGTATGAAGCTGCTATAAATACCTTCAAACAAGTTATCAAATTCGATCCTCAGGATTCTAATTCGTATTTTAATCTCGGGCTGGTATATTTTAAACAACGGGATTATACCTCTGCAATAAGATATTTTCAGGAAACAATAGATTTGAATGACGAAGATATATATGCACATTTTTATATAGGTAATATTTTAAAAGAAGTTGGGGAGTATGTAGGCGCAAGGGAAGAATTTGAAAAAGTCTTAGAACTTTCTCCTGAATATAGCTGGGCATATTATAATCTTGCGGTTTTGGATTATGAAGAAGGGGATTTTTCAAGTTCTGAAGAAAATTTGCAAAAGACAATAGAGCTAAACCCATCGGATATTGAAGCATACAAAATTTTAGCTCAAATTACCGCCAAAAACGGTTATTATTCGGATGCAGAGGATATTATTCAGCACGCGATTGACAATTGCGGAGAACAAGGTGATTTATACTATCTTGCCGGAGAAATATTTAAATCGGAAGGGGATGTTGAAAAAAGTAAAGAGTATTTTAACAAGGCGTTATCTAATTCTAAAACCTTGTCTGTTCCTATTGTCAGGGTACAAAGTGCTTTAGCTTCATTATAATTATTTTTGATTTTGTATAGAAGCATGTTGTGTTATAATCTAAAAAAAGTATATGAAAGGATTATAATGAAAGTTTTAGTCGGATTATCGGGCGGTGTTGATTCTTCTGTTGCGGCATTGATATTAAAACAGCAGGGATATGAAGTCATAGGAGCAACAATGTCTATATGGGGCAAGCACGGTCTTGCTGCTGCCGAGGGGAAACATAATGCATGTTATGGGCCTGATGAAAAAGAAGATATTGAACTTGCACAAAAATTGGCAAATCAACTGGGAATTCCTTATCATGTAGTTGATTGTGTCACAAAATATGAAGATATTGTAATTGAAAACTTCAAGAAAGAGTATTTGCAGGGACATACTCCAAATCCTTGTGTGTGGTGTAATGCGTTAATTAAATTCGGTGTTTTACCTGAAGTTGCACGGCTTAACGGTGTTGAGTTTGACAAATTCGCTACCGGTCATTATGCCAGAGTAGAGGAAGAAAACGGAAGATATGTTTTAAAGCGCGGAGTTGCACCTCATAAGGATCAATCGTATTTTTTGTATAGATTAAAACAAGAGCAGTTAAAGAATATTATTCTTCCGCTCGGTAATTATACAAAAGATCAGATACGTGCAATTGCAAAAGAAAACGGACTTGAGGCTGCGGACAAACCTGATAGTCAGGATTTTTACGGCGGAGATTATAACGAACTTTTAGGTGTAGAAGATAAAATTGGTAATATTGTTGATTTATACGGAAAGATTCTGGGTACTCATAAGGGAATATGGAATTATACAATCGGTCAAAGAAAAGGAATAGGTGTTTCTGCGCCTGAACCGTTGTATGTTTTAGAACTTCGAAAAGATACTAATGAAGTTGTTATAGGGCCTGCAGATAAGACTTTCAAGAAATCGTTAATTGCAAATGATTTGAACTGGATTGCGATTGACGGTTTAAAAACTTCAATAAAGGCACAGGCAAAAATACGTTCCACTCAAGAACCGACTCCTGTGGAGCTGATTCCGCACGGGCATGATGAAGTTGAGGTGGTATTTGAAGATATGCAAAAGTCTATTGCTATCGGGCAATCTGCAGTATTTTATGATGGTGACAAAGTTTTAGGCGGCGGAGTTATTAAAAGTGCGCAATAATAGTGCCTTAAATTTGTTTTTATGCAATAATTTATATAATTGTAAATTAGTAAAAGGATAGTTAATTATGTCAATGAATACCCCGAATAAACAAACATCACGATTAAAAAGAGAGATACTTGCACGGATTATCAGGGCATATCTTGGTGATAATTTTGAAGAAGAGGTGCGTTTAATTCCTTATAAAATGCGCCCTCAAGGAAGTGACGTGCCTTTCAGGTGTTGTGTGCATAAAGAACGTGCAATTCTCAGGGATAGAGTAATTGCAAGTTTAGGTTTTGATATAGAAGAAGCTCTGGATAGTGATTTGTTGTCTAATATTGCAAAAGCGGCAAATGAAAGAACAAAAGTTGAAGAATATCCTTTGACCCTTTTGCAGACGGCTTGTAACGAGTGTGTTCCGGCTAGAATTCATGTCACAGATTTATGTCAGGGTTGTGTTGCCCGTCCTTGTGAATCTGCATGCAGATTCGGGGCTATAAAAGTTGAAAACGGCAAATCGAGAATCGACCAAACAAAATGTAAAAGCTGCGGTCTATGCGCTCAGGTTTGTCCGTTCCAAGCTATTACCAAAATAATTGTACCATGTGAAAATGCTTGTCCTGTGGGGGCTATTGCTAAAGATGAAGACGGTATTACAAGAATTAATCATGAAAAATGTATTTCTTGCGGCAAGTGCGTAAATGCATGTCCTTTCGGTGCGGTTCACAAAAAAAGCCATATTATAGACATTTTAAAAAGCATTAAAGAAAAGAAAAATGTGGTAGCGATGGTAGCTCCTTCCATGATGGCTCAGCTGCCTTGTACTCCGGAACAATTGCGTAGTGCCATTTTAAAACTGGGTTTTTCTGATGTTGTAGAAGTAGCAGTGGGTGCTGATGTAACAACAGAGAAAGAATCGAAAGAATTCAGAGAACGGGTTATAGAGGGCGGCGCACCGTTTATGACTACTTCGTGCTGTGCGGCATATAATGAACTTGTCGAAAAACATATTCCTGAAATAGATGAGTTCCGCTCTACAACAAAAACTCCGGCATATTATACTGCTGAAATAGTCAAAAAGGCACAGCCTGATGCGGTGACAGTATTTTTCAGCCCTTGTGTTGCCAAAAGACGTGAGGCTATGAAAAATCCTAACATTGACTATGTATTGAATTATGAAGAATTAGGTGCTTGGTTTGTTGCTTTGAGTCTTCAAGTTGCAGAATGTGACGGGTCTGAGTATACAAAAGAATCTTCCGCACAGGCAAGAAATTTCGGTATAACAGGCGGTGTTGCAGCAGCAGTTAATTCATTGCTTGATGAAAATGAAAAAGCTAAAGCACATATTATCAACGGATTAGATAAGGCTGCAATCAGAGATTTGAAGAAATTTGCAAAAAATAAGAATTGCGAATTCGGTGATTTGATTGAGGTTATGGCATGCCCCGGCGGATGCTTAGGCGGTTCAAGTACTATTAACGGATTTAGGCAGGCAAGTAAACAACTTGCGGAATATGTCGCTAAAAGTCCTGAAATTAAAGATGTTTTAAAAAATAATTAATTTGTTCACGTCTTTTTGGATAATAATAATTGCCGATTTTGATAATGTGATATCTGTTTAAAATTCATAAAATGATAATACCGGTAATTCGGTAAGAATAGGAGGTATTATTTATGAAAAAGACATTATCACTAATTGCGCTATTGGCATTTTTAGCTGTTCCAAACGGAGCTTTTGCATGGACGTATGATGGTTTAGGCAGTTTGAATCCGTTTACTAATTTTGGACGTGGTTTCGGTGGCGACTGCGGATGTAAGGTTGAACGCTGCAACCGTCCTAAATTGACGAAGTGTGAGAAATTGCATGGGGTTAAAATTCAAAGAGGACAGCCGTGCGGGTGTGCTGCTCCTGTTGAATATACTCCCGTAATTATGGAAGAACCTGTTCAAATTGAAACCATGCCTGTTATTATAGACAACATGCAAAATTATCCGCATAGAAACTATTCCCCTACTCCTTGTACAAATTGCCATAGGGCATTCTAAAACAAAAAGATGGTGAACTTTTGGTTCACCATCTTTTTATTCGGATATTTTTATATATGCCTTAAGTATTTTATTATCAACAGTATCGTTTATTGCTTTTTGTATTTGTTCAAGGGGATAAATGTCTGATAATCCGTTTACCTTAACTTGTTTTGTTTTTAATAATTCTAATGATTCTTTGAGAACTGCCGGTGAAGGTGAATAACTCCCTAATACGGTTAATTCTCTATAATATATTTCATTATTTTGGTAACCAAAATTTTGTGGAGTTGAGGAGAATACTAAAATTTTTCCTCCGTCCCGAACATATTTTAGCGCTGTTGGGATTGCCTTATCAGAACCTGAAGTCATAAAAACTCCGTCAGCTTTTATGCTCTCGCACATCTCATTAACGTGGAATGCTTCGATGCCTAGTTTTTTGAGTAAATCTATACGTGCAGAAATTAAATCACAACCTATGACTTTTATACCGAATGATTTTAGAGCTTGAGCCATAAGTATACCGATAGAACCTAAGCCTATTACCAGAGCAGTTGAATTTTCATTTAAAGATGCTCTGTGAATAGCCCTGATACAGCACCCGAGAGGCTCATAAAATGCGGCTTCATCATCTGTCAGGTTTTGAGGTTTCGGGTATGCGACATTTTTCAAATGCTCCTCTGAAACGAATACATACTCGCTGAATCCGCCGGGTTTGATGTTTGTTTCTTTAAAGTGTCTGCACATTGAAACATTCCCGTTTTTGCAGTATTCACATTTCCCGCACGGGATATGATGTGAGGTTACTATTATATCTCCTATTTTAAAATCAGTATCCGTATTTAACTCAACTATTCTTCCGACAATTTCATGCCCCAAAACGCTTCCTTCTTTTGCCAGATTATGTTTTAATTTGACAATATCAGAACCGCACAAGCCGCAGCCATAGGCCTTTACAATTGCTCCTTTTCTGCCGCATAATGTTTCATTTTCTCTGTCTTTAACAACAAGAATATTATTTTCAATTTGTGCAACTTTCATATCTTACTCCGTTTCAATATATGATTTTAATGATTCAAGGGCTCTATGTGCCATCATTTCGCCTTTAAGTTTTTTATTTTTGCGTTCTTTTTTAGGTAATTCAACGGGCGGGACTATTCCCCAATTTGAATTAATCGGTTGAAAATTATCATTTTGAGGGTCTGTTATATAGTGAGTCAAAGCTCCCAGCATTGTGTCTTTTGGCAGTTCAAATAATTTTTCGTTATTTAAATATTTTGCCATGTTTATTCCCGCCAAAAGCCCTGAAGCGATAGACTCGGTATAACCTTCAGTTCCTGTTATTTGCCCTGCAAAAAATAAATCTTTTCTTTCCCTTGTTTGAAGGGTAGGATTTAATAATTTTGGCGAATTTATGAATGTATTTCGGTGCATAACACCGTATCTGACAATATTACAATCTTCAAGTCCGGGAATGGATTGTAATAGTTCCTTTTGCGCGCCCCATTTTAAGTTTGTTTGAAATCCTACCAGATTATATAAGGTTTTTGCGCTGTTGTCTTGTCTTAGTTGAACAACGGCATAGCTTTTTTCGTTTGTACGTTTGTCAATAAGTCCGACAGGTTTCATAGGACCAAATCTCAGGGTGTCCTCTCCTCGTGAAGCCAAAACTTCAATAGGCAAACAACTTTCAAAGAATTTTGCTCCTTTTTCAAAGTCGTGTCTTTCTATTTTTGGCGCATTAATCAGTATGTTATAAAATTTTTCATACTGTTCTTTATTCATAGGGCAGTTAATATATGATGCTTCACCTTTGTCATATCTGCTTGCGTAAAATGCAATGTCAAAATTTATACTATCTTTTTCAACAATTGGAGCTATAGCATCAAAAAAATGCAGATATTCGCTCTTTGTAAAATTTTTAATACTTTGCGCAAATTTGTCGCTTGTTAGAGGACCTGATGCAATAATTGTAGGGCTTTGCGGAATTTCTGTTACTTCTTCCCTAATTAGATTTATGTTTGGATTTTGGAGAATAATTTCAGTTACGGTTTGAGAAAATTTCTCTCTGTCTATTGCAAGTGCTCCACCTGCCGGAACGGCACAATCTTTGGCTATTTTAATTAATTCTCCGCCAAGAAGTTCCATTTCATGTTTTAAAAGTCCGCTTCCGTTTGTCAAATCGTAGGAGCCTAAACTGTTTGAGCAAACAAATTCTGCACAATCCGTTGTTTTGTGTGCGCCTGTTTGTGTATTTGGACGCATTTCATAAAGATTTACGGTAAAGCCCCTCTTTGCCAGCTGTATTGCAGCTTCTGAGCCTGCAAGTCCTGCTCCTATAACATTAACTTCCATTTCTGTAGTGTAATTCGGATAAAATAATATGTCAATTTGTACAAAAAGTATCTACAAATGTAGTAGCAATTATGTTAACTTCTGTTACAATTGTAGTACATTACTTGAAATTATTTTTTGTATTAAGTATAATAAGTACACTTAATCAAAAATTTTATAAATTTATGTAAAATTTTTGAAACATGCAGCCCAAAAAAGCGCAATTTTTGTACAGAGATTGTTTTTAATAGATATGTAGTAGTGTAATTTATGTAGGGATTATGCCGGTAGAACAAGTAAGACAAAATTTAATATCACCTTATCGTGTGAATAATGTACAGCCCCGCAGACAACAATTTTCCGGTGCTCAGAATGTTTCGTTCCAAGGCGGCTTTAATCCTGTTGTAGGTTTGATGGATTTTATAAATGCGGGAGGTTTTGTTGCATCATTCTGTATTCAAGACTTTTTCGGATTTATATTCCCTCGTGTTCATCATGGATTAACAAATGGCGGTAAAGAGAAAAAAGATGCCAACGGTAATACTGTTCTTGATAAAAATGGAAAACCTGAACATGAACCGAACTGGGCTTATGCTCGTAAAGAGGGTATAAGAGAAGTTGTTACAGGCCCGAGTGCATTTATTATACCGTATTATCTGTCGAAATTTATTTCAAAGAAATTTGGTCCGTTGAATGGTGTAAAATTGAATTATATTGATAGCTTGCATACTCCGTTTGCAGAATTTGCTAAAAATAATCAACAGGCTTTGCTTGACGGAAAAGCTAACAGGCAAGGTTTTTATGAGAAAGTATTTGCGGATACAATTAATAATAGTATAAATTCTCATCTGCCTGAAGCTGAAAAAATGGGTAAAGATGTTGTTTATGCAAAAGCTAAAGATTTTGCTAAAAAACTTATGGATTTGGAAGCTGTTCAAGCTGATAAAACTTTAAATAAAAAAGAAAAAGCTGCAAAAATTGCGCAGATAGGCTCTGTTGAAGATGAATATATGAAGCTCAGAAAAAGCTTAATTGGCGGTAAAGTCAATGAAATGGTTGTAGAGATGACTTCTTCCAACGGAACAATCAAAAAAGGTTCTATAAGCGAATTGCTGCCTTCTATGAAACATTTCTATGATGATGCGACAAATACAATATCAAAACATTTCAAAAAAGACGGAACATTAAATATAGAAAGTTTCATGAAACATTTTGCAAATAAGAAAATGGGTTCAAGATTTTTAACAAATATTGGTTTGTTCCTTACAGTAGCAGC
Organism: bacterium; assembly: GCA_017477685.1. Lineage (GTDB taxonomy): Bacteria > Cyanobacteriota > Vampirovibrionia > Gastranaerophilales > Gastranaerophilaceae > Zag111. Next base: position 19,068 of record JAFUUT010000011.1, read on the forward strand.
ATTTTATACTCAGATACCGAAACTTTATAATATGGGTCTGAAAGGTAATCCTGCATTGGGAGAAGAAGCGGCAGAAAACCCTGCAAAACAAAATACCAAAACAGATTCTAAAGATAAAAAGAATGTGCCGTTTACTGGAAGTCCTGTCGGATTCTTAGAAAAAACAGGTGCAAAAGTATTTAACAGTAAAATGCCAAAATCAATTTCCGATATATTTGAATTGAACAGCGGAACTTTATCTTCAACTGCTATGCCTGTTTTGTTGTATGGATTCTGTATTCCTCCGAGATTGTGGAATGCTCAGGATAAATACGATTACAAAGATATATTTGTTCGTGATATGACAGCATTTACAGCATTGTTGTTTGGTGCAAAGGTTCTTGAGAGATTGTTCTCTGACGGATTTACGAAATTGACCGGTTTGGCTTTGAATAGCAAACATATGGATGGGGCTAATGTATTCCAAAAAGCTCTTGCTTATATCAGTCCTGCCGGTGGTAAGCATGATGTATTGTCCAGCAAACAGTTAACTTCTAAATATACAAATTTGGAAGATTATAAGGGCGGTGTAAACGGTTTTATTGAATTCATCGAACAAAGCGGCGGTAATATCAAAAAAGCATTTGCAAAAGATAAGAATGTTAAAAAAGCTGTTGAAGATATTCTAAAAGATTATAATAATAAATCCTATGCACAATCTACAGTCAGTGAAATTAAAGAAGCTTTAGCTGATGCTCGTTTGAACAAAAAAGATTTAATTGAAAAATTCTATAAAGAATTTAAACATGAAAACGGCTTATTAAAAGCTGCAAAAACATGTAATAGTTTCTTTGGTTTCTTGTCTACAGTAGTATTGATTCCTGCGTTTATTTATGGATTAACTAAATACTGCAAGAAGCTAACAGATGAAGCAAGAGCAAAAGATAAATCAGAGATGACTATCCGTCAAGCTCAGCAAGCTCCGCTTATTCCGTCAAGCAAGCCTACTATGGCAGGTTTTTTGAATGGTGCAGCGTAGAAAGAATAAATAAAAAAAATAGGTTTTCGTTCTGAAAACCTATTTTTTTATGTTTTAAATTTTAATTATTCAGCTGCTTCAATAGCGGCATTTATATCATTTACCATTGCATCAACGTCAAAGCCGTGAACTTTAGCCCCTGCTTCTAAATTTTCAAATCTTGCAGCGGCACATCCAAGGCATCCTAATCCGTATCTGTGAAAAATTTCAATACTTTTAGGGTGTTTTTGTGCAATTTCAATGATGTTCATATCTTTTGTTACTAATTCTGCCATTTTTATTTCTCCTTTTGACTTTTTCGCTAATGCCATTAAAAACATTATACACAAAAAACATTAAGGAAGGAGTTTGTACATGGATTTATTAAAATTTTTTATCAAAGACGAAGTTCCGGCTGTAGGTTTGAGAAAATTCAGGGATAAAAAAGAGGAGAATGAGTATTACTTAAATCAAACTTTTGGATTTAGGAAGCAGTATTTTAAACCGGATTATAGTAATAATTTCTTCTTGTTATAAATCCATCTTAATATTTCTTAATAATTTGGCATTAATTTAGCAATTTTTTTTATTTTGAATACTTTATTAATATATAAAGGGAAAAATTAGGGATAATTATGGGAATTAATGTAACAAAATTATTAGGATTTAATCAATTACCGGCAGCAAGACCTGTCGGGCTTGAGAGTGGACGTACACAAGGTCCTTCTTTTGGCAATACTAACCCAATCCAAAATACTCAAGGATTAGCTGCCAGAATAGAAGCTGCAGCACCTTATGAACGCTCTCCTGAAACACGAAATGATGTATTAGGTCAAAAGCTGTATTGCTTAGGCTAATCTAGCACATTAAATCAAGATTTTTAGCAACGGTTCCGCTTTTAACATTAGGGTGGAACGGATTGTAATCAGATTTGTTCATTTGAGGGTAAATATTGTTATCAATATTTGCCTTGTTTACCCAAAAATTTGTATTGGGATAAACCTCAAATGAACTTTGTTTTGTCTTTTGTTTTTCATCATCAAACAACTTTACGGGTTGTACCGTATACATATACTGTTGTTGAATTGCGTCTATCTTACCGTTCATCATAATCAATCTCTCTCGGACATATATATAAAAAATTTAGAATATCCGTTATTTCATTTTTTGATTTTTTTGTTACAAACTTAATATTTCTTTTATTTCTTCCGTCGTTTTTCCTTTGTAATCCACTTTGGAAGATATTGGTATTGAGGTTGGAGAGATTGTATCTACAATAACATATGGCGGCATAATTGATTTTTTGTACAATGCTCCGGCCATGCGTTTGTAGAATTTGTCCAGCCACTGTGTTTTTTGTTCTTTTGAAACTTGATGGGTTGTTTCATAAAGGAATTCTGAGTTTAGCATATCTTGATAATTTTCTTTTTTATTTTCAATTCTCCAAATAGCTTCATCCAAGAATTCATAAGGCATTAGGGCATCTTCTGCAATAAGCGGTTTCCCTGTTTTGGGGTCAATTGCAAGTTCTGCTCCCGGACGTTTTAGTATAATACTTTCAGGGATAGCATTTTTAATTGTTCGATTTTTGTTCAGCCATCTTGCAAGTGCAAAAAGTTTTGTCTTGGTTACGTCTGCAATAGGGGCAAAACCTCCTGACATATCACCGTTGATTGTGGCATATCCCATGTATGCTTCAGATTTGTCTGATGTTGCAATAGGTATAGCATTTGGAAATTCATTGCTGATTCCCCACAAGATTATTGCCCTTGAGCGTGCTTGTATATTGTCTTTCGTGAACGGTTTTTTATATCTGTCTTGCCAGTTTGTTTCTATTGTTTTAAAAAGTTCTTCAAAGCATTTGTTTGTGGTTTCAAACATATCTATAATCGGAGCTTGGGTAAAATTTATTCCTAAATTATTTGCCAAAAGTTCTGCGTCGCTTTTGCTTTCATTACTTGTGATTTTTGAAGGCATACTTACCCCGTATACATTTTCAGCTCCCAGAGCATCTGCCAAAAGTACTGCGCAGACTGTAGAATCTAATCCTCCTGATAGTCCTAAGACGGCACGCTTTAATTCGTTTTTGTTAAAATAATCTTTTATTCCTTGAACAATTGTTTTATATGTTCGTTCCATATCGAATTCATAATCAAGCGAAAAAGATTCAGAATAAACATTTGTATTGTGAGTATCAGAATATATTTCGCCAATCCCTTGCAGCGGATTTACGACAAGAAGTTGTTCTTCAAATGATTTTGCTCCGGCAATCAATTTACCGTTTTTATCAAATACTTTAGAAGCGCCTTCAAATGTTATATTATCGGTTGTTCCAACTTGGTTGACGAATATAGTCGGGGTGTTATATTTGATTGCAATTTGTGAAAAATCATTGTCAGATAACGAGGATAGTGCATTACAATTTATTATTACATCTGTTTTTTGCGCTAAATCATTATTTATGTCTTCGCCGATGCAAATACTGTATTTAATTCCGTTTATTTCAATTGTGTTTTCATTTTTTGTTTGTGCAGGTTCAAAATATTTAAAATCATTGAATAGAGGTGTTAGTTTAGGTGATATTTTTCTTATAATTTTTTGTATTTTGCCATTTGATATTATTGCGGCGGAATTGTAATATTTTACTCCACCTGCAGGCTCTGCAAAGCCTATAACGGCGGTTGTTGAATTGGTGATTTTGGCAAGTTCTTCAAGCCATTTTATGTTTTCTTCAAGTATAAACGGGTATTTGTCTGTAATGTCCCAGAGCGGGCAACCTACTAAACAAAGTTCCGGAAACACGACTAAATCGAGATTCATTTTTTGTGCTTGTATTATAAAATTTTTAATTTTTATAGAGTTGTGCTCAATGTCCCCTGCTGTAGGGTTAATCTGTGCAATGCCAATATAACCTTTTTTATTATTTTCCATAATATATCCCTCTAGGATTTATTATATATGAAAAATTATACTTGCCAAAGTTCTTTCAAGTTATATAATGTAAACACAAACTAGTGTAGCGGTATCGTCTAGTGGTTAGGACGGCAGATTCTCATTCTGCAAACAGGGGTTCAATTCCCCTTACCGCCGCCAAAATAAAAGGAGCCTTTATGGCTCCTTTTATTTTGGATTACGATAATTGGTAGGAGTTTGAGAACCTCTACAAGCTGTTAGGCTTGTTATAGGGGTTCAGCGAGGAGCGAGCAGAGGCTGGAGCAGATTTTGCTTGTGGCGATAAGCCACTTAAAGCAAAATGCGAAATGCCGTTTAATGCGAGCGACTCAA
>JAFUUT010000266.1 GCA_017477685.1 bacterium
CCAGAATTCCTGTTGTTTTTTCTATTTCAAATTCTTTATTTATGTTACTAAAATCTCCTATTTTCTGCGCCCTTTCCATTATAACGTCATGGGTCGGGTGAAAGAAATTATCAATTTGTGTCTTTAACCATTTCCCTCCCCCAAGAGCAATAAAGCCCACTATGACTACGGTTAGGAATATAGATCTTGTTAAATTTTTTAAGCAGCTCATGTTGAAATCCTCTTATTTTTATATCAATATTATATTATGAGCAAAGGGGAAATCAATATAGTTAACAGTTGGGATGTAAACATTGAAGATGCGACTCCGGCTATGCAGCGTTTTTTAGAAATAAAAAAGCAATATCCGGGTATTCTTTTGTGGTACAGAATGGGAGATTTTTATGAAACCTTCTTTGAAGATGCCGTAATAATGTCAAAAGAATTGGAATTAACTCTTACTGCTCGTGATTGCGGAGCAAAAATAGGAAAGATTCCTCTTGCGGGTATTCCTTTCAAAGCTGCGGATGCGTATTTGCAAAAACTTGTGCAGAAAAATATAAAAGTTGTTATTTGCGAACAATTAGAAGATCCTAAAACCGTTAAGGCCGGAGATGTCGTTAAGCGCGGAGTTGTTCGTATCGTTACTGCCGGAACATTAACTGAAAGCAATATGCTCAGTCAAAATTCAAACAACTATATGTGTGCAATCTGCAAAGACGAAAAAAGTGATCTATATGGCTTTGCTTATACCGATATTTCAACCGGAGAATTTAAGGTTACTCAGGCTTCTTTAGATTTGATCTTAGCTGAACTTGCGAGGTTAAATCCGTCTGAAGTTGTCGGGCCAAGTGAAAAACAAGAAATTAAACCTTTCCAAATCGTGCCTGATGAAGTCATAGATTTGCCGGAAGAAATAACAAAAATATATAACTGTTCTAAAATTCCTCCTTCTGTATTTGAGGAAAGTTTTTCTCAGAACAATTTGAAAACGGTATTTAAAACAACAAGCCTTGAAAGTTTCGGGTACTCCAAGTATAAATTGGGTTTCAGATGCGCAGGGGCGCTACTGGCATATGTATGGGAAACATTGAAAGATGGGATGCCAAAATTCGAAAGGATTGAAGTTTATGAGTTGTCGGAATATATGATTATTGACAGCTCTACAAGAAAAAATCTTGAACTCACAGAAACCTTGAGAGAAAAAAATAAATACGGTTCATTGCTTTGGGCTGTTGACAGGACAAAAACAAATATGGGCGCCAGACTGTTAAAAAGCTGGATTTGTCAGCCGCTTAAAAATGTTAATGATATATTGAAAAGACAGAACGCAGTATCTGAGCTGGTCGAAAAAAGCGATGTAAGATTTAAATTGAGTGATTTGCTTGATAAAATATATGACATTCAACGTCTTGCAACAAGGATGAGCAACGGTACCGCAAATCCGAAAGACTATATCGGGTTGAAATTGTCTCTTTCTGTCCTGCCTGAAATACTTGAAGTGACAGAGTCTTTAGAAAACGATGTTTTTTCTTCAATACGAGAATATGCACAAAATCTTGCAGATTATTCTCAAATGATAGAAAGTACTATTGTTGATAATCCGCCAATACTATTAAAAGAGGGCGGTATAATAAAATCTTCCGTGAGCGGAGAATTGGATTATTTCAGAGATTTGCTTTCAGGGGGTGAGGAGTGGCTCAAAAATTTTGAAGAATCCGAAAAAGAACGTACCGGTATAAAGAATTTGAAAGTCGGTTATAACAAGGTCTTCGGGTACTTTATTGAGGTAACAAATTCATATTTAAATTTAATTCCGCAAGATTATATTCGAAAGCAAACTCTTGTAGGGGCTGAAAGGTTTGTTACGGAGGAATTAAAAAAACACGAAGACGACGTTTTGTCAGCAAGGTTTAAATCAACTGAGCTTGAGTATAAATTATTTACAGATTTTAGGGAATACTCAAAAGAATATGTATCAATGATTCGTGAAGTTGCAGATTCTATTGCAAAAGCGGATGTATTAGTATCTTTTGCTAATATTGCTGTTGAGAGTAATTATTGCAAACCTGAAATTGACG
>JAFUUT010000267.1 GCA_017477685.1 bacterium
ACATTTAATTTTTACTTTCAAATTAATTTTATCTTCTAACTCAGACAAAACATAAATTCCATTTATATTATCATCAACAATTATTTTTGCCGGCTCACTTTTAATATCACATATTTCGCCATAATAACTTCCATAAACAGAATCATAAATTTTATCCCCGATATCAATTTTATTATCATCCAAAAAATTTTTATCCAATTCCTTTGCTTCGACCACAAAACAAAAATCAGACATATTATTTTTTAAACCAACTTTTTTATTCAGCTGAAAAAAAACAAAGCATCCTATCAAAACAAAACTTAATAATACACAAAAATCAAACCCATTAAACAATTTTTTTTTGCTTTTCACAAGATCTTTTTTATTTTCATCTTTTTCCGACATATTTAAATACCAACCAACCTTTCATAAATTTTCACTGTTTTATCAGTCATTTCTTGAGCCGAAAAATTATTTTTTATTAATTTTAAAGCTTCATGACCAATTTTTTCTCGCAAATCATTATTATCAAACAAAAGCTTCATTGCTTTAAACAAATCATCAACATTTTTTTTCTCTACTAATATACCATTTTTTTTATCAACAATAATTTCTGAAGGACCTCCACATTTTGTAGCAATGCAAGCGCAACCCAAACTCATCGCTTCTAATAAAGCCAAAGGTAACGCTTCTTGTATCGACGGTAAAACAAAAACATCAAATAAATTTACCGCCTCTTCAACATTATTTATAAAACCGCAAAAAATTATTTTCTTCTCCAAACACAACTCATGCACATAATTTTCAAGATTATTTTTTAAACTACCATCTCCAAAAATTAAAAATTTAGCGCTTTTATTATAACTCAAAAATTTATTTGCAGCCTCTATAAAATATTTTATTCCTCTGACTTCTTCCAACCTTGCAACGACTCCAAAAACAAATTCATCGCCTATTTTATACTTATGCTTCAAAAATTTTTTTTCCATTTCAGAATAAATTCTTAACGGCACAATTCCATTACGTACAATATTTACTTTTTTGGCATTAATGCCCGTTGCAATTATCGAATGAGAAGCCTCTTGAGAAACTGCAATTGCCGCATCGCAAAAATAATTATTTATCAGCTTTAAAAAAAAATTGGTTTTTTGATATCCAAGCCAATGTCTTGTATATACAACTTTTATCTTTAATATTTTAGCAGCAATCCTTGCGGATAAACTCGCATGTGTATGTACTACATCAGGCTTTTCCGACTTAAATATTTTTGCTAACTTTTTTATTAAACCAAAATCAAAAGAAACTTCTCCCAAATTATCTATTTCAAATATCTTATAATCCATCATTTTTATATAAGACTTAAGCTGGCTATCTTTTGGAATAATTATTTCACAATCAATTTTATTTCTATCAAAGCAACTTAACAAATTTAAAACAACTTTTCCAGCTCCTCCAATATTAGAATCAGAAATGACTTGTATAACTTTTATTTTTTTTATTTTAAACACCGCCTAAACAAAATTTTATTTATCATAAATAACATAAATAAAATATACACATCAAATTCTAATTTCAAAAACAAAAAAACACATCATTTCAGATGTGCTATTAAATTTTTAGTTCATCGTTAACAAAAGTTTGGGGTTGTTCATTTGAATTTACTTTGACTAAACTATTTCTACCTTGATAAATTGCAGGAGTTTTTATGTTCAATGCACAACAACAACCGCGACAATAATTTTTAAAACCCAAATATAAATCGCAAGCTACAAAAACAGCAACAAGTATGAGAAAATATAACGAAATTTTAAAACATAAAAACAAACTTAAACATGCAAAAATGAAAAATAAAACAAAGATAAAATGTTGCCAAAAACCAACTTTACTTTTCTTACTGATTTCATTTTTATCTTCATGATCTACTCCATCTTTACTCTCAATAACTTTAGATACAGGAACTTTAGATACAGGTTGAATTACTCCATTAGCTAACTCTTTTTCTTC
>JAFUUT010000268.1 GCA_017477685.1 bacterium
AAATATTTCCAAATTTTTCTTTTGTAACCAACGGATTCCGTCCCCGTCTTTACGGCATGCAGCGGTAAAGAATATAAGGAAATCATCCTTTGTGTCATTAATCCATTTTTGAGCATCGGCATGTCCGTCAATGGCTATTGTGATTATAGCGATTGCTTCAAAACCATTATCGAACAACCAATGTAATGCCTGTTCATCTCCGCGTACAACATTGCTCCATGCTGCAAGTTCGGGATAACCGTTATTAAGCAGGTACTTAAAGAATTTCTTATCTCCTTTAAGTGCCTGCAACATTGCCGTTAAAATCTTTATATCGTAATGCAGAAAGGATTTCATGAGAAGAATTTTATCTCAATTTTGCCCCGCACTTTGTTTCAAGAGTATTGACTATCTTATTGACAGTAGTATCTATTTGCTTATCCGTAAGAGTTTTCTGTTCGTCTTGAAGAATAATACTTACAGCATATTGTTTTTTGTCCGCTTCCTGTAACTTATCATACACGTCAAACAGCGTAACTTGTCTTATAAGTTTCTTATCACACTCCTTAACGGTCTGTTCAATAGTGTCGAATGTCAGATTTTTATCAACAACCAATGCTAAATCTCTGCGGACAGCAGGGAATTTGGAAATGTTTTGATAGGTAACATCTTTCTTCGGCAACATCTTAATGATTGCGTCCCAATTCAAGTCAGCATAGAATACATCTTGTTTGATGTCGAATTGCTTTTTAAGTTTGCCGTTGATACTGCCCAACGTTGCTATAACTTTCTTGCTTTCTTTGTTCACAAGTGTTAAGCCTTGTGCCAGATACTTCGCATCGCTTTCTTTCTGAATAATATTGTCAGAATTGATTCGCATACGTTGAAGTATAAGCATAACAATGTTCCTCTAATAGAAAAAGTCGACGGTCTGAGGTTTCCCCTGCCATGACCTATCACTCTTTTTCCGGTAGCAAATCAAGAAAGATGTTTGTCTTCTTTGATACGTTTTTCCACGGATAATGTATCAGGAGCCCCGATGTTCCAATTGTAGCAATTGCCGAATTCAAAGGTTTTCAGATTATTTATCTTACGGTTGATATTAAATGACAATACCTCCAATCCTGAATAAAGCAGACTTTGACGCATAACATCCAAATCAGTGGATAGGGCATTGAGAATCTTAACGCTTTTTTCTATCGGATAATCCTCATCATTGTTATAGTAAGCGGCAGAAGTTAAAGAGTTATTCATAGTTTCGTTAAATCCGTTAGAAGCTAAAAAGGCAGTAATTGTGTATTGTATCTTTTCCTTGTCAGGTTTAGGATTGTAGGATAAAGAACTTTTCACGCTTTCAGGGAAGTCTATATTGTCGTATCCGTATATACGCAATATTTCTTCAGCCAAATCGCACGGACGTGTAACATCGACTTTATTTGTCGGTATATGTGCTACTAAATGTTTATCATTAAATTCTGACGTTTCAATATTAAGACCGTTAAGAATATCTTTTATTTTTTCTCTTTCAATCTGTTTGCCGACAAGTGAGT
>JAFUUT010000269.1 GCA_017477685.1 bacterium
TCATTTGGGTCAACAAGCGGACAAGTTTCTCCATCTAAATGAAGTTCAATCAAATGCCCTTGATTTCCATCTGCTTTTATATCTATTGTAATTACGTCATCAACTCCGTCATCAGAAGCTGTAACAACCATAGCTCCGGCACCGTCTCCGAAAAGTATTGAAGTTCCTCTATCTGTCCAATCTAATAATCTGGAATTATTATCTGTAGCAACAATAAGTATATTTTTGTACATTCCAGATGCAATAAATCCTTTTGCTATACTTAACCCGTATATCAACCCGGAGCAAGCTGCAGAAATATCAAAAGCAGGAATATGTTTGGTAATTCCGAGGCGTTTGTGTATTTGACAACCCATTGAATACATTTCAACAGGAGCTGAGGATGCGGCAATAATCATATCTATTTCTTCAGGATTAATCTTTGATTTTTCTATAGCATTTTTTGCTGCCTTTTCGCCTAAGTCAATTGCATTCTCATCACCTGAAACAATTCGTCTTTCTTTGATTCCTGTGCGACTGTATATCCATTCATCAGAAGTTTCATACAATTTTGTCAGGTCATCATTTGTTATGACTGTTTTCGGTACACTGTACCCTATTCCTGCAATTTTTAAAGGTATTGTCATTATCTGTTAATACTTTCTGATATTCTTGAATTAATATCCTTGTTTAGTACTCTCACTGCTGCACCAACGGCATTTTTCATTGCATAAGCTGAACTTCTACCATGAGCTATTACTGAAATTCCGTTTACACCTAAAAGAAGCATTCCGCCAAATACTTCCCAATTAATTCTTTTCAAAATTCTGCGTAAAAATGGTTTAGCCATAAGCCCGATTATAGAACCAATAATATCGGATTTAAATTCTGATCTTATCATTTTTAAAAGCATTGAAGCAGTACTTTCAGTTACTTTTAATACAATATTTCCGGCAAATCCGTCTGCAACAATTACATCAGCTTTGTTTTTAAAAACTTCTTTTCCTTCAATATTTCCTACAAAATTAAATCTGTTTTCTTCATGCATATGTTTAAGTAGCGGATATGTTTCTTTAACAAGTTCATTTCCCTTGCCTTCTTCTTCTCCAATACTTAAAATACCTAATTTGGGATTTTCAATACCCAAACTCAATTTTGCATATGCAACACCCATTTCTGCAAATTGAGTTAACATGCCGGGTGTACAATCACTATTTGCTCCGCCATCAATTAATACAACAGGTTTTTGCATTGTTGGTAATGTTACAGCTATTGCAGGTCTTGTAATTCCTGGAATTCTTCCCAATCCAAACAAACTTGCTGCCATAGCTGCGCCTGTTGAACCTGCTGATACAACAGCTTCGCATCTGCCTTGAGCAACGGCATTAACAGCTGCAACTATAGAAGAATCTTTTTTACGTCTAATGGATTGACCTACAGCCTCTCCCATGCCAATAACTTCAGATGCATGAGTAATTGTATAATCTATCTTATCAAGGTCAATTTTAATTTTTCTTTTATGACCTTTTGTTCCA
>JAFUUT010000012.1 GCA_017477685.1 bacterium
CAGATAATATGTAGCCTGTATTACGAATTCTGTCTAATTCTTCATTTATATCTTTCTCACGTCCAACAAGTTCAAGGCCTACTCCATATTCTTGTGCAGCCCACAATGCACCCTCTACTATTGTTTTTGGTGCGTAATCTCCACCCATCGCGTCTATTGCTATTCTCGCCATACTCCCTCACTTTGTTTAGTAGCTAAGTATTTAAGTAGTTAAGTAGTTAAGTAGTTAAGTTCGTTTCATTTTTTAATAATTGTTTGCTGTAAAGAACCTATCTACCTATCTACTTATCTACTTGTTATTAATAAACTACTATTCAGCTTTTTCTTCAGTTTTTTCTTCAACTGTTTCTTCTGCTTTTACTTCTTCAACTGTTTCTTCAGTTTTTTTAGTTGTTTTCTTTGCAGGAGCTGCTTTTTTAGTTGTTGTAGCTTTTTTAGCCGCTGCTTTCTTAGCAGGTTTTTCTGCAACAGCTGCTGCAGCTGCTTTATCAGCTAACTTTACAGGTTGTCCTTTATATGTACCGCATTCAGTACAAACTGTGTGTGCTAAAACAGTAGCGCCACAGTTAGGGCATTTTGTTGTTTCAGGTTTTGTAGCTTTCCAATTGGCTCTTCTTGAACCTTGTGCGCTATGTCCTGTTCTTTTCTTAGGTACTGCCATTTTTGTTTTTCCTTTTTATTTACTGTTACTATACTTTTGGGTTAATTTGGAGATTTTTAAAGACATCCAGTCTTGGGTCATAATTATCTTCATGAGAAAGATATTCTTTCCCTTTACAATTAATACCACAAACTTTTTTATTTGGAAAACTTAATATTACAGATTGATACAATAAGTCATAAATATCAATTTCTTTTTCGCCGTTCAAATCTGTAATGAACTGTCCTTCCTTGATTTCAAACTCTTTATCGGAATTTTCATAATCATCTACAATTGTGCCTTTTGTGTATACTTCATTTATATCGAAATCCAATTTATGTTCAAATTTTTCTAAGCATAAATCGCATTCCAGATTAACTGTTCCGCTCACATGCCCTTTTATTTCAATAAAATCACCCAAAAATTTTATAACAAGGTCTGCGTGAATAGGTGTGACACAGTCTATTCCCTCTATTTTTTCGTCAAATTTTGCACAGAGGGTTTTGTTTTCGGCATTTTCTAAATCTTCTATAAGTAATATTTTTTCCATTTTGCTATTTTATATATATTGTTCTTCTTGAATTGCAACCGCAGCAATTTGGCTTGAAAGGAAACAAACTTTCTTTATCGGTCCTTCGGTTTCTTGTTCAACAACTACAGATTTTTGGGATTGCAGCAGAGCTGTCATCTCTGCATAAAAACCCTGCGGATCCTTAACATACAGTACTAAAGGTGCTGTAGAACCTTTTATAAAAACTAAAACTGCATAACGTATTTTTATGTTTTGTGCATTTGGGTTGTTGTACTGTCCTGCCATTTGTTTTTCTCCTTTTTAGTGCCAAAAGTATCATAACAAAAAGGGTTTATAAAATCAAATCAGAAAAATAATTGCAATTAATGAGTGTTTGTTGTACAATATATCGTGTATAGGTAAAATTTCACGGAGGAAATAATACATGGAAACTTATGGTATTGAAAAATTAGGAATTACCTCTCCGTCTGCAGTTCATAGAAACTGGACCCCGGCTCAATTAACTGAAGCAGCCCTAAGACGCGGAGAAGGTACATTAGCAAACAATGGTGCGCTTGTTGTTACTACAGGTAAATATACAGGCCGTTCACCTAAAGACAAATTTATCGTTGATACCCCGTCTATTCATGATGATATTGCTTGGGGTAAGGTAAACAGACCAATTTCAAGAGAAGCATTTAACTCTATCAAATCTAAAATGATTGAATACTTGAACGGTAAAGAAGTATTTATTTTTGACGGTTTTGCCGGTGCTGATAAAAAATATACTCAAAAATTCAGAGTTATCAACGAAATGGCATCTCAAAACATGTTCATTCACCAATTGTTAATCAGACCGACAGAGTCAGAATTAGCATCTTACGGTGAAGCAGATTATACAATCATTTGTGCTCCAGGGTTTAAATGCAACCCTGAAGTTGACGGTACAAATTCAGAAGCATGCATCGCAATCGATTATGAAGCTCATATGATTATCATTGCAGGTTCTCAATATTCAGGCGAAATCAAAAAATCTGTATTCGCTACAATGAATTATGTAATGACTAAGAAAAATGTTCTTCCAATGCACTGCAGTGCTAACATGGACCCTGAAACTCATGAAACAGCTGTTTTCTTCGGTCTTTCAGGAACAGGTAAAACAACATTGTCAGCTGATCCTTCAAGAAAATTAATCGGTGATGACGAACACGGTTGGTCACCAGACGGTGTATTCAATTTTGAAGGCGGATGTTATGCAAAATGTATTAACTTAACAGAAGAAAATGAACCTGATATTTATCACGCAATCAAATTCGGTTCTTTGGTTGAAAACGTAATTATGAATCCTGAAACAAGAGAACTTGATTTTGCTGATGGTTCATTAACAGAAAATACTCGTGTAGGTTACCCTGTAAACTACATCAACAATGCAGCTATCCCTTCAATGGGCGGCATTCCGAAAGTTGTTGTATTCTTAACAGCTGACGCATTCGGCGTATTGCCTCCAATTTCAAGATTGGACAAAAATGCTGCAATGTACCACTTTGTAACAGGTTTCACTTCTAAATTAGCTGGTACAGAACGTGGTATCACAGAACCTGTTCCTACATTCTCAACATTGTTTGGTGAACCGTTTATGCCTATGGACGCATCAGTTTACGCAAAAATGTTAGGAGATAAATTAGATCAATACGGAACTAAGGTTTACTTAGTAAATACAGGCTGGGCAGGCGGAAGTGCATCTTCAGGTGCTAAGAGAATGAAACTTGCTTATACAAGAGCTATGGTTACAGCAGCATTGAACGGATCATTCGATAATGTTGAATTCAAACATCACGATGTATTCAACGTTGATTATCCGACTTCTTGCCCTAACGTTCCTGATGAAATGCTTGATGCAAGAGGTATGTGGTCTGATAAAGCAGCTTACGATGAAGCAGCTAATAAGTTGGCTCAAATGTTCAATGATAATTTCTCATCAAAATATCCGAACATGCCTTCAGA
>JAFUUT010000270.1 GCA_017477685.1 bacterium
AAAAATGCACCACTATTTATAAGGAGAAATTAATGCTAAGTGCATAACTTTTAACAGTAGAAGATTATGAAGCATTTGAAAATTTATATAATGATTTTTATTCAAAAGCTGCAAGTGAATATAATTTTGAATTAGAACCTTTGGATTATTCAGGTTTTTTAGATTCTTTGGAAAAAGAATTAATCAAATGTGTTATTTTGTATGACAATCATAGAGCAGTAGGTTTTTTGGTCTATACCACGGCCATTTCAGAAGCTATTGAATTGAATATTGTGCATTGTATAAAAGATGATGATTATTTGACGCATGCCAGAGAACTGTTGAAAAAGTTTATAGATTTAACTGCCGATTTGAGGAAAAAGAAAGTTGTTTGTTATCCAATGTTAGGTGAGCAAAAATCCTTAATTGGCGTAATTGTGAGATTGGGTTTCAAATTTATCGGAATCGAAGTTTTACGTTATCAAATTGATAACAGAACCTCTAATGATTTGTTCAGCAGGGCAAGGGTCGTTGAAATTCCTCAAGGGTATGAGGTTGTAAAATGGAGCAGTATATATTTTGAAGATGCCGTAAAAGTTATACAAGAATCATTTAGTGATAGTGCGGACGCTTTGTTTGACCCAAGGTTCAAATCTATGTCAGGATGCAGAGATATTATTACAAAAGTTGTTAAAGATGTTTATGCAAAATTTTTGCCTGAGGCAACGAGTGTTTTGTTATATCAAGGACGCCCTGTAGGATTTTCTTTTATGAATATGACAGGTTCTATTGTTAATATTCCGCTTGTTGGTATAAAACAAGAGCATCAGGGTAAAGGGCTGGCAACAATTATGCTCAAGCATTCAATGGATGAAATATTTAAGTCGGATAATATTAAAATTTCGGAAATCAATACAACGACTGAAACTAACAATTTGCAAGCGCTAAGATTGTATAAAAACTTGGGATTTTTGGAAGATTACAATTATCCTCAGGCCTATATGCCGATTAGTGAATAGGCTTATAATCTTTCTATGATTTTCTATTATTTATATAGACAACTTTGGAATAATAAGCTATAATTGCCCTAGGTTACAACTTGAAAGGGTTTATTATGAAAAAAGGTTTTACTTTAGCTGAAGTACTTATTACTTTGGCTATAATTGGTGTTGTTGCAGCATTAACTATACCTACATTGCTGGCGAATACAGGAGCTCGAAGGTATGCGACTCAGTACAAGAAAGTAATGTCAACATTGAAGCAGGCATTATTGCTCGGTGTTGCTCATTATGATCTTGATTTGGCGAGTGTAAGTGCAACATGCATTAATGGTGCATCTGACAAAATTGAAGATAAAACAATATGTGGTTTATTTAATACGACACTTGCCGGAGCAACATTTATTCCTAATGAGGAATTAGCAGATTATAATATCACATACGAAAGTGGCGATAAGGACAGTATTGCTGTTGAAGAAACTATAGGTTATATGTTGGCAGACGGTTCTTTGTTTGTTTTTGACCAACAGGAGGGCAGCTGTACGACCGCTACTCCTTGTTATGCAATTATAGATGTAAATGGTAAAACGGTTCCGAATAAAGAGGTTACCGGGGTTTATAGTACGGCATATAATAGTATATTAATGCCTGCTGCATATGCTGATAATTCAAAAA
>JAFUUT010000271.1 GCA_017477685.1 bacterium
AAAAGATATTCAGCAGGCAAAAATTGTTTACGTCGTAAACTACAATCTAAAACCTGAATATGCTCCAAAAATGTACAGAGAAGTCGGCAAAGATTACTTGAATGTTATTATTTCTCCGACGGTTGAAGGTATAGTAAAAGATGTTATCGGTAAATGGAATGCGCAGGATATCGTTGCAAACCGTGAAAAAGTTGCATCAGAAATTTTGAGCAAATTGAGAGAAGATTTAGGCGCAAAATATATAAATGTTTCAGATTTCCAAATTACAGAAATCCAATATTCAAACGCGTTTGAACAAGCTATTGAAAATAAAGTTACAGCAGAGCAAGATGCACTGAAAGCAAAGAATGTAACAATTCAAGTTCAGGAAGAAGCAAGACAAAAAGTTATTGCAGCAGAAGCTGAAGCAAAATCTATGGCAATTCGTGCGCAAGCTTTGACTCAAAACAAAGCATTGGTTGAATACGAAGCTGTTAAAAAATGGGACGGTAAATTGCCTGAATATATGCTTGGCAACTCTGTTCCGTTTATAAATGTGACTAAAAAATAGAATTATAAATTATTGGAAAAAGGCGGGAAATTTTTCCGTCTTTTTTTTACAAGTAGCAAAAAAAAAATTCACGTGTTTTAATACCTTTATAAAAGTGATAAAGGAGTATGAAATTATGAACCTTTCTATTAGTCCAATAAGAAATAATGTTATTGCTAACCGTCAAATTGCATTCGCAGCTGAAAGTGAAAAATCCGATTCCCTCTCGAATGATTATGCATCTCAAAAGAGTGATTTTGGTACTTTTAAAGATATTGTCGAATACAAATCGGGGTATATGGGACTATTAGCGTTATGTATGGCTTTAGGGTATGGTGCTGCTATAGTTAAGGATAATATTGGTAATGATGAGGAGTATCAACAACTCGCATCAGAACTTAAAGGTGTCAGAACAGATACTCTGGATATTGCGCCGGTTGATAATACAGGTAAGGATAGGCTGATTTTATATAAGCCTGACGGTACACAGTTGGTTCTTAATCTTGACGGGGTTGTAATAGAAGATTTAAAAGCCGCAAATGCACCTGTTAAAAAACCTTTTGAAAAGAAACCAAATTGAACGGTTATTTAGAAATTAAATCCTTGATAACTTCACCTGCAATTATCAGTCCGACAACGGACGGGACAAAAGCAATACTACCGGGGATTTGGTTTTTGGCGGAAATTTCATTACTTTTTTGTGGTTTTATTGGAATTTCTTTTGAATAAACAACTTTAACTCCGGTTATTTTACGCTTTTTTAGTTCGGTTCTTATTACTCTTGCAAGCGGACATACTGAAGTCTTTGAAATGTCTGTTACTTCAAATTTTGTCGGGTCAAGTTTATTTCCTGCACCCATTGAGCATATTATCGGGATGTTATGCTCTTTAGCTTTTTCTATAAGCGCAAGTTTGCCTGAAACGGTATCAATGGCGTCTATTATATAGTCATAATTCGTAAAATCAAATTCATTTGCATTTTGCGGTGTAAAAAACATCTCATAAGTTTTTACATTAGTTTTTGGGTTTATTTCCAGAATACGTTTTTTAGCTGCTTCAACTTTTAACATTCCCAGAGTTTTTGTGGTTGCAATAATTTGTCTGTTAATATTCGTTTCACAAACGCTGTCGTTATCTATAATATCAATATTACCCAGTCCGGAGCGAACAAGTGCTTCTACAACGTATCCTCCGACTCCGCCGACCCCAAAAACCGCAACTCTTGACTTTGAAAGCTTTTCTATTGCCTCTTTACCGATTAATAATTCCGTACGTGAAAATGAATTTGTCACTATTACTCCGTTCTTTTATAATTTCGTATTTTCATTTAGCTTAAAATGATTTATTATCAGGTATATTGAGATAATTTCATTGAAAAATTTTTCCAAAGTTTTGGGATCTGTTAATGGTTTTGATATATTTCCTATTTCAAAAACATTTTTTTTGACGGGGATAACAAACATTAGTTTATCATTATAAAATGAGCATTTTATTTTTTTAGATTCAAATGCTGTTTGCATGTTTTTAAATCTTTCAATAAATGCTGTTGTAACAAGATAACGAGCCTCAACCTCATCCGAAGAATAAACAATATATTTTCGAGAAAAATCACTATCTTCAAGTTTTATTTCGTGCATATTTTTTTCATAATTTTGCTTAGACTCTTTTTTCTTAATTTCGATACATTCAAAAACAAGGACGTATACAATAGTTCCGAGAATTCCTGAATTAATAAGCAGCAACCATTGTTTTTGAGAGAATGCAACATATATGTAGCCTATTATCAACAAAATAAGCGGACTGGCAAGGAGAAATTGCAGCAAATACGGCATGGCATGTTTTTTAAGGGTGTGGTCATTCCTTTTAGAGATTATTGTTTTGTTTTTTGTGGATTTGTTTGATTGAAATAAGATTATAACTTCTCGGTTCCCAAAGCTTTCTGTTTCGGAAATTTTGAACGAAACATCTTTGTATGAACCTTGAAATATGTCATCAAATCCTAAATTTTCCGTGTCATAATTGAAAAGTTCACTATTTTTCATGTCTGTTACGCTTATGGGTTTATTCAATCCGCCCCATGAAATATTTCCGAGTGCGGAGAGAATTTTTCTCATGCATTCCTCTTTAATCTCAGATACAAAACAATATCTTACCCATGATTGCGCGACGGCAAAAGTTATTAGTGCCGGTATAGTTAGTGATATCCATACCCCGCCCCAAAAACTATCTGTGTTTGTATAATAGCTGCAGCATCCCAATAAGAAAATAATCATGGCAGCTGATGATATTATTATCATT
>JAFUUT010000272.1 GCA_017477685.1 bacterium
TCGTTAAAGTCGGAGTTGGTTTTTCTATTTTCCACAAGGTTTCCGAGGCACATTGTCTGAATCCGCAGCCGTTTATAAACAGGTCAAATAGCTCCTCATGGCACTCATCTATCGTAACCGTGAATGAAACCGCCCCTTTCGCTCCATATTTTTGAACGACAAATTCTATAAGGCTTTTGCCTATTTCGTAGCGATTCTCTTTAAAAATCAGTCTTATTATATTAATCTTACTCGTATTGCCGGGGGTGCATCTTATTGTTATTAATCCTAAAATTTCCTTGTCCTGTACGACTATAAACGATTCCGATTTGAATTTTAAATTTAACGGCATAACAGCATTGACAAATCCGATTGACTCTTGCATCAGGTTTTTTGCCAATTTATCATTGTCATCCGTGCAAAGGTACGAGATGAGCTTTTTTAATTTCGGTATATCAAAGCAAGTTAATCTTCTTATTCTTAGCATATTAATATTATAAGCAGATTTGATGTTGAGGGCAATATAATTTTAGCGATTATTATCCCCTAACAAGTTCAAAAATGTGGAATTCTGACGGTTCTAATTTTTCAAAAGTCAAAACATCAGTATTATCAATAGGTTTTGCAGTGTAATTCTTGTTTTTGATTACGTATTCACTCTTTAAGTTATAATCTCCGGGGATGGAAATCTTTTTGTCAAATACTGCAAAGTTTTCTGTGATTTCGCGGTATGTTTCGCCAGTCGGAGCGGTTTTTACGACTTTTTCTGTCGGATACTTGTAATTGGATACTACAAGATAAGCTCTGTTCATTGGCTCTCTTGTTATAAGCCACGCACAAAAACCGTCTTCATCTTCAACAATAATCTGTGCTTCGCCCTCTGTAATTATAGGAGTATTTTTTACAAATCTGTCCAAGGCGTCAAATTTTGTGAAGAAATCCTCATTATTGTTGCGTTTCATTGCAACTTCTTCGCCAATAGTGTACTCCAGCCCGCCTTTTGTAAAGCTTTCGTCTCCGTCCGCATATAATACAGGACGCTGTGCATATTTGCCCCCAGGTAAAAGTTTGTATTTTGCCCATTTGTATAATGCACCTTTTTCACTGAGCTGTGCCGGATATTGGTCTATTACATTGAATTCTCCGTCCTGATTGTTGTATGTTTTCAGGATTGACAACATATTATTCTGTTTGAATTTTGTATTGTAGTTGTATAACTCCTGATTATCATCCATAATTTTTTCCGGAGTTTTTTCAAATTGAGAAATAATGTCGTTTCCCCATAATATGTCAAACTTCATATCCTCGTGGTATTCCTTGTAATATCTGTCCCAAAGCATATATTCTGCCAGCGTTCCGAAGTACGGGTATTTCTTTTTCATTGTTGTATTTAACCTGTTAAGCACGTATCTCGGTGCTCTATAACTGATAGGACGTCCGTTTTGTTCCGAAACCTCATCTACGACATGGTCAATATGATCGACCCTGAAGCCGTCAAAGTTGTAGTCTTTTTGTATTTCTTCAAGACTTTTAATAAATAAATCTATTACGTCTTCATTATATTTACCGGTTTCCAGATTTACGAAATAATAAGGAGTCTGGCAATCAAGGTTTGCAAATGCACTGACATCATCTCCTTTGAAGTCAAAATGCTTAAATAACGGATATCCGCCGCATTCACTCATTCCGTCAAACACCGGAACTCCTGCAGAACACCACGCTCCGCCAGGTGCCGGCCACAAACCCTCTGCTATCAATGTTTGGATAGTGTCAATTTGTTTTGTTATATCGCTT
This sequence comes from bacterium, assembly GCA_017477685.1. Classification (GTDB taxonomy): domain Bacteria; phylum Cyanobacteriota; class Vampirovibrionia; order Gastranaerophilales; family Gastranaerophilaceae; genus Zag111. Next base: position 1,774 of record JAFUUT010000272.1, read on the forward strand.
TCAGTTAGTTTCTTTATATCGTTTTTAAACCCGTGAACTTTTGCAACAATTTCGCGAACTCGTTTGTGCAGCTTCAATTGGTTTTGTCTTATCAGCATTAAGTTTGAGAGATTTTTCTTATGCTCAAGCATAATCCCGTCGAAATTGTCGTAAAGCTCCTGAAAAGCAGGACTCAAATCGCCGCTATTGCCTATAAGCCTTTGAAGATAGACTTCTTTTGTAATTTTTATGTCGTCTTCATCGTGGTCTTTTGATAAAAATTCAGCAACTTCATTTACTTTTTCTTTTAATTTCTCTTGAATTTCTGTTATGTCAAACCAGCGTGCAACTTGCGGGTTTGATAGTACAAATTTTGAAAATCTGCCGGTTTGCGGCAATACATCATAAATTACAGGATGCCCTGCGAGTTGAGCAAGTTCTATAAATATTTGCACCTGCTTTTTGGTATCCATTCCGGTAATGTTCCCGATTTCTTCATCATATAATTTTTGGCTTACGTCGTTACTTTTCGGAAGGTATGCACAGCCGAATTCTCTGGTATGAAAAGGAATCAGGTATATGGTTGTATTGTAAATGCCGCTATTTTTATTCCCTGTCGGTAAGATAAGCAGTTGTTTAAGCCAATCAAAAAATTTGCCCGGCTCTGCATTCTTGTTTCCGTTGCCAAGTGCTGCGAGGTTGAGAAGTTTGATATCGTGTCCCTCTTTTTTAAACCAGTCGGAAGATTTTTCTTTATTTCTTGCTAATGGGCTTATCTGACTGTTTTTGAAAGAGAAAACTCCGTTAGAAAATACTTTGTTTGCACGCCATTTTTTTTCCAGAGCGAAAAGTGTTTCTTCATATGTGAGTTCGCTTTGTGCTTTTTGAAAAGAATATGGTAAATATCCGTATATATCAAGCTGTTCGGATAAAAAATCTTTTCTTTCCTGCTCAATATTATCAAAAGAATATACTTTTTTTAAGTTTTCATATATTTCATTTAA
>JAFUUT010000273.1 GCA_017477685.1 bacterium
GTTCTGCGGCAGGTGTTTGCGGTACAAATTTGCTTTGTGCTTGTGTAATTTCTGATGCTGCAGTTTTTTGCACGGTTTGTGCTTTTTCAGTAGTGTTTATTTTATTTGCAAGTGAATTGGTTGCAAGCATTTGTGCTATCGATAATTGACTGCTTCCAATTTTTTCAGCATTTGCAGTTGTTGATTTTAGTTCCGGAACAACTTTTTGTGCGGTTTCTCTTTTGGTATTTTCCGGCATATTTGCGGAAACTGATGCAATATCTTCCTTGGCAAGTTTTGAAGAATATTTTTTGTATGGATAATTTTCTATTGTTGTAATTTTGTAGTCAGGGTTTAGATATTTAAAACTTATTCCCAGATCTTTGAATGTTGTTCGCAAATAGTCATACTGATTATCAATATCTTTTGAGGTGATTTCTATATTTTCTTCAAGCAGCTTAGGCAGGCTCGTAGAGTAGAAATCATTGAATTTTTCATAGTCACTTAATGATACTGTAGATTCATTAAGGATTTTTTCGTACGGTTCCATTGCTTCTTCTGCTTTTGCAAGTTTAGCGACAATAGGGTTTTTGTATGCTTCTGCAATATTAGCTCTGTCTGTACTTGTACCTTGAGCTCTTGCAATTTTATCTCTAAGATAATATATATAGCTTTCCAGTGTTTTTTCTTTGTCTGATACAACTTTAACATCTGAATTATATATATCATCAATGTTGCTTTGTATTGTATCTAAGTCAGAAATGGCTTTTTCGTACAAATTTTGTTCATAATTTGCCAATGCTCTGAGATAGAGTACAGAATTGTAATTGGAAACGTGTTTATACAGAAGTTTGGTAGTGCTGTCTACAACATTTTTGTAGTCCCCATTGATAAATTGCGCTATTGACTTGTAATATGTACTGTTATAGTCATTAGGGTTAATCTTTAAAGCCTCATTAAAACTTGAAACTGCGAGATTTGTATTACCCATTTGAAGTTCATTCATACCAATATAAAAATGGTATGTATTATTATTGCTATTCCCTTTAAGAGCCTGTTCAAAGTATTTTATGGATTTTTGTGCATCTTCTTTGGAGAAATTTGTTTCTGCCCTATCAAAATATATTTGTCCAAGACTTGCCAGTGTTTCAAAATCGTAAGGATTATACTTTAGAGCTTGATTAAAGGATTTTATTGCATCATCAGTTTTTTCCAGTCCGGCAAGTGCTACTCCCGCCAAATAATGCCCCAAATAATATTTAGGATATTTTGAGGTTATTTCTTGTATTTTAAAGATTGCGCTATGGAAATCTTCTTTTTCAATATCGTCAATTGCTCCATATATAGTGGAATCTATTCCCTGCGGGTTTATAACTTTTCCGTATTTTTGCGGGCAGTTAATTTTGTTAATATCAGATTTTTTAGGCTGAGGAAGATATATGTGGGAATTATATTTTACGGCATTCTGGTATGCTTCCTCATATTTTGGGTCGTTTTGTGCTTTTTGTGCATACATAAGTCTGCCATACAGGTTGCCTAATTCTGTGTTTTGTAATTGTTCATACTTGTCTGCTCCCAGAATAACTGCACTCACATACTTTGTTCCGGTCATAAGCTTGTCATCTGAAGCTTTTATGTCAATTGCAGTTTGGTAGTCATTTTGTGCAAGTTGGAATTGATGCAATGCATAAAATGCGTCTCCACGCAATTTGTACGCTTCATACTTCTTTGGTTTACTGTTTATGTATATAGTCGCCAAAGTTATAGCTTCTTGAAATTCCTTATTATCGTAAGCTGCTTGTGCTTTTTCTAAAGTTTCTTTATTTGCTTTTACTTTTTTATCATCTGATGAATTATCTTCTGAAGCTTGTGTTAAAATTTGTTCAGAATTGCTCGGCGCTGTTGTATCATTGCTGTTTGCAGCTTGTACACAATTAACATTAGAAATACCTAAAAACGCGCTAATAACCAATACACATATATCTTTTTTATTCATAATCTTCCCCTAATCTGTTTTTGATAATTGAATTATACTATATAATCATAAAAAATAGAATATTATTTTGATATTTTTACAACTAATTGTTATAATATCTTTATGAAAAGGTGTTCTTGGTTAGATGAAAAGTATGAAATATATGTAAAATATCACGATGAGGAGTGGGGAGTTCCCGTATTTGACGATAAGAAGCTCTTTGAAATGTTGATATTGGAATCTTTTCAAGCAGGCTTGGCATGGATTACTGTTTTGAAAAAAAGAGAAGCTTTCAGAAAGGCTTTTGACAGTTTTGATGTTAAAAAAGTGGCAAATTATGACGAAGAAAAAATCAATAATTTGCTTCAAAATAGAGATATCATACGCAGCCGCGGAAAAATTAATGCCGCAATATTGAATGCAAATGTTTTTATTAAAATTCAAAAAGAGTTTGGGAGTTTTTCAAAATATATATGGAGTTTTACGGATGGAAAAATTATCAAAAACAAAGATGATAATTTCCAAGTTTCAACTCCTCTGTCAGATAAAATTTCAAAAGATTTGAAAAAAAGAGGGATGAAGTACGTCGGTACTGTCATTGTATATTCGTATCTTCAGGCTATTGGTGTTGTTAATGACCATGAAACAAAATGTTTTAAATATTAATAATATTTCGTAAAAATTAAGAAAAACTGGTAATTTATTTTTTTTTGAATATTATACAATATGGATGGTAGTTCTAATATAAAATGAATGTAGAAGAAAAAAATAATAATGTCTGTCACTAGTTTTGCGAAAAAAATAATGGAATCCGTCGGGAAAAATAATAGCCCGAGATATGCTGTTGTAGCTATTGCAACGGCTAATGGAATTTTTAAACCGCTATCTACCTTATTAGATAAAAAAGAAAAACCGGAAACAAAAAAATATACCGCTTTGAGAGAATTTTTGACGGAATGTATTGCCATTCCTATTTATATCGGATGTAGTTTTATTGCAGAAAAATTTGTAAAAGGTATTAAAGATCCTCAAAGAGCAAAACTTGCAAAATCTAATTTGGGATTCTTGGGTGTATGTGCCGCTGCAGCACTTGTAATTCCTGCATTTTGCTCTGTCGTTATCAAACCGATGACAGATATGATATATCATAAAGGTGCGCAAAAATCTCAACCGGCAAAAGTTGAAACAAAATCAGGAGCTGTATTTGAGGCTTCGGAAAAGAAAGTATATCCATATTCAAATTATCATACCTGCAGTTTTGCTTCTTTTAGAAATGGAGGGATGAAAGTATGACAATAGGTAATATACTTACAAATCCGGCTCTTTATAATATTACTCAAAATACCGCCGCTCAGGTGGGTATTGAAACAGGGTTAAAAGCTGTTGGTCGTCCCGGATTCATTGTGTTGGATAATAATATTGACCCTCAAACAAAGAAATATTCCGCAATGAAAGAATTACTGTTCCAATTAACTTGTTTGGTTGTTTCTTTGGGTGTAGTTGTTCCAGTATTTAAAAAAGGTTCATTTAATATTGCCAGAAAAATGTTTAAAGATGAAGCGGTATTCAAGGCATTCAATACATCTGCCGATTTCAAGGCTTTCCACGTGTTATCAAAGGATGAGAAGCTGGAAAAATTGGCGGAGATAAATAAAAATTCAAATACAAATTATAAACTTGAGGATTTAAATGAAAATCTTGCAAAAGGTGAAATAGAGGTTTCATCGATTGTAGGGTCCGTTCTTGGACTGTCGGCATTATCACCAATGATTTCAAGACCTTTTGTCAGACCTGTTTTAAAATTGTTTGGATTTGATAAGACTGATAAAGCGGATAATAAAAAAGAATCAAAATCCTTAAATACTGTAGCTTAAGTTTATAAGATTTTTTAATTAAGTCATGCGGATATGTTGATATTTTAAAATTTATCATTAGATAGATAGTATGGCGTTTAATAATACTAAAAATTTTTATGAAGTTTTAGGAGTTGATGCAGGTTCTACAGAATCTGAAATCAAATCTGCTTATAGAAGGCTTGCAAGAAAATATCATCCTGATGTAAATAATAGTGCCGAAGCCATAGAAATTTTTAAAGAGATTACGCAGGCATATGAAACATTATCAGACCCTGATAAAAGAAAAAAGTATGATATTGTAAATGGGATTTTTGTTTCTCCAAAGCAGCAAACATCTTCTCAAAAAGCTCAGGATGAATATAAAGAATCCGCAAGAAGAACTTATACTTCCGCTATGGAAAAGGAAGATATTCCAAAGAAACAAAATACTCAAAAACAAAAAACATCTTTTGTAAAATCAATAAAATATTTTTTCTCAAAATTTAAACAATATAAACGTGCCAAAAAGATTTATAAACCGCAAAGGGGAGTAAATGTTAATACCGAAATTACAATTACTCCTGAAGAAGTCATAACAGGCAGTAAACGTATTATAAATATCAGGACAACAGTATCTTGTCCAAAATGTCATGGACACAAGTTTGTTAATGGCGGAAAATGCTGCGAGTGCAATGGCAAAGGTGTAATTACTCAATCAAAAAAGATTACCGTAACTGTTCCGAAAGGTATAAAAGACGGTGCAAAACTGCGTTTAAAAGGAGAAGGAGCTTCAGGCAAAAACGGAGGTCCAAATGGTGATGTATATATAACCGTAAAAATAGAAACTAAAAATCAAATGCATTTTGATAAATTGAATATCTATTATAATGTGCCGATTAATCCGTTTGAGGCTGCATTAGGGGCTGAGGTTTCCATCCCTGCTTTTGACGGTAATATAAAATTGAAAATCCCTAAAAATACAAGTTCCGGACAAAAATTCCGCATTGCAGGTCAAGGTATCAAAAAACATAATAAAATCGGAGATTTAATTGTAACGGTAAGTATTGAATTTTCTCATGATTTGTCGGATGATGAATTAAGATTGTATGAACAATTGAAAAATTTATCAGCTGATGAAGTGAGGAAAAACTTTGGCTAATGAAGCAAGAATAAATGAAATATTTGCATCCATCCAAGGGGAAGGGTCTGTTGTCGGTTATAAACAAATTTTCATCCGCTTTTGCGGGTGCAATTTGGATTGCGGATATTGCGATACTGAGTTCAAAAACGGAAATATTTATACTCCGCAATCCTTGTATGAAAAAATTTCGACGCAGTACAATCTTAAAAGTTTTCATTCAATATCATTAACGGGCGGGGAACCGTTATTGTCTTATAAATTTTTAAAAGAATTTTTGCCCTTAGTGAAAGGGCAAACTAAGATTTATCTGGAAACAAATGCAACCTTAACTGATAATTTTTCTCAGGTTAAAGATTATATTGATATAGTTGCTGCAGATATAAAATTGCCGTCAGCGACAGGTGTAAATGTTTTGGGCAAGAATTTAGAATTTATACGTTCTTGTTCTGATATTAGTACTTTTGCAAAAATTGTTTTTGATGAAAATATTACAGAAGATGAGATCGATTTTTGTACAAACATAGCAAATGAGACGGGAATAGAGTTAATTTTGCAGCCAAAAATGACTGCTGCAGGCATGAGTGTAAAACCTGAATTTTGTGAAAAAATCTTAGACAAATTTACCTCAGTCTATCCTAATACCAGACTTATTCCTCAAATGCATAAATTTTTGAATGTCAGATAAAGCCTATATCCCAACGCTTAAACCGGCACAAAGGTTAATAGATTGACCTGTTATGCCTTTAGCTTCTTTGCTTATCAAATATTTTACAAGAGCTGCTACTTCTTCCGGTGCGACGAATCTTTTTTGAGGAATACATTCAAGAATTTCTTCCTGAGAAAATTCGGAGTCATTAATCGATTCTTTTCCCAAATCTGTATCGACCCATCCCGGGTTGATTGTATTTACGGTAATCCCGTATTGCGCAAGTTCTAAACCGGCTGCTTTTGACAACCCTATTAAACCTGCTTTTGTCGCGGAGTATAGACTCGCATTTGCCTCTCCCATTACACCTGAAATTGAACCGATATTGATTATTCTGCCGAAATTCTCTTTTTTCATATGGGGTATGGCTTTGTGCATAAGATATATCGGGGCTTTAAGGTTTACAGAAATAATATGATTTAACTTATTTATTTTCGTTTCATCTATCGGGGCATAAATATATTCCCCTGCGTTATTTACAAGGATGTCTATTTCTTTTTCTGCGATAAAATCCCCAAGTTTTGCAAGGTCATATTCATTTGAAAGGTCACAAACAAAATACCCCTTAGCTTTTATGGATTTGAGTGCTTGTTCATTTCGAGATGTAATGTAAAGGTTCCCAAGCGGCTGCAATGTTTTTGCAATCGCCAGACCTATTCCTCTTGATGCACCTGTAACAAGTATATTCATATATTATTTGATTATTCCAAAACCGATTAAGAATGTACATATAATAAAGATAGCACATATAATTCCGGTTACTTTGTTCAATCCTTTTTCTGCGCTTTTTTGAGAAGCAAAAATATGTGATGCTCCGCCAATTCCCCCGATACCGTCACCTTTTGGTGAGTGCATAAGAATTAAAATTATTAAAAATATTGCACAAAATGTTGATATGTACCATAAAGTATTAGCCATTTTTATATTTCTCCTTTTTTTATGAAATGAGCTCTTTTTGAGTTTAACTCAATATTCTGGAATGTATATAGTCTTGCAGGTCTTTTTGAGGACGATTTTGTGTATTCCTCAAGTTCAATAAGACCGTCTGTTGAAAGAGCTTTTTTCCTAAAATTACGTTTATCCAATTTTTTCTGCATAATAAGTTCATATGCTTTTTGCATCTCTGTAAGAGTAAATTTTTCGTGTAAAAGCTGGTATGCAACAGGGCATATTTCCAGTCTTTCTCTTGTTCTTTTTAGTGAATATTGAATAATTTCTTTGTGGTCAAATGCCAGAGGCGGTAAATCCATAACCTTGTGCCACCCAAGCTCAGGTCCTGTAGCAATTTCAATATCTTCTGATCTTACAAGGGCAAAATATGCACAGGTAATAACTCTTGAATTAGGGTGTCTTAGAGGGTCTCCAAAGGTATATAGCTGTTCCAGATAAATATTGTCTACAGCAGTTTTTTCTTTTAATACGCGCAATGCTGCGTCATCCAAATTCTCAGAAAGTCTGACATATCCTCCGGGGATTGCCCATTTATCTTTAAAAGGCTCATTTAAACGCTTTACTAATAAAACTTGCAGGGCATTGTTTTTAATTGTTAAAATAACGACGTCGACGGTAATTTCGTGTGTCTTAGTTTCGTTGAACATCTTCTCTATCCTTTTTGTATCCTATTTATAAATCATATAATAAACATATGAATTGCCAAAAATCAAATTATTAAAAATGTTAATATTTGTTAATATTTAGTCCAAATATATCAATTTTATATAAAAAATATACTTTATATAAATACAAGGGAAAAATTATGATTCAGCCATATTTGTTTAATATCAATAATTTTTTAGGGAATAATTCAGGATATGCATATCCTTCCGGTTGTATGTATATTACATTATGTAATGGCTCAATTGCACCGTTTGTGCCGGTTCTGAATATGCCGATATTTATGCTACCGTTTAACTTGTTAAGAGGCGGATTTTCCAATTTTAATCCTTTTAGCGGCTGGGGAATGAGTTCTATGTCTTTTACTCCATCAGCTTCTTCATCCTCTGCTGCAACTCCTGTATCAGCCTCAACAAGTCAAGGGTATCAGTCCGGAACTTTAAGCAGTTTAAAAAATGCATCAATATTTAAAGGTGTTCCGCAAAGTAGAAGAGACGCTATTCTTAGTATTGTTGATAGAGCAGCTAAAAAATATAATGTAGATCCAAAATTAATTTTAGCAATAATGTATAATGAATCAAGATTTAACCCTAAAGCAAAATCTCATTGCGGAGCTATGGGATTAATGCAATTAATGCCTGCAACAGCAAAACATTATGGTGCGGCGGATCCTTATAATATGGAACAGAATATATTTGCCGGTACAAAATTCATTGCTGAATTGTCTAAGCGGTACAAAGGAAATATTACTTTAATTGCTGCTGCTTATAATGCTGGGCCTGGAAATGTTAAAAATTCTGTTCCCAAAAAGAGAGAAACACAAACATACGTTGCAAGAGTAAACAGTACATACAGATCAATAGCTTAGATTTGGTTAAAATACGTAATAATTAATTACATTCTCTTGAAGTCTGTATTTTTTTTGTGTACCCTGTTTTTATAGTAAGTGTAGATTTTCAGAAAGGGATACATGGAAAAGGGATATATTGAGAATGGCTTCATAGTTGATTTGAGCCATGCGGGGAAAACTTCCGAAGTTATATATGAGCTTTCAAGGGTTCTTGATATGCCGGAAGCAAAAGAAAAACATATTTGTTTAAAACTCGGTTCGATAAATTTGACTCAAAATGAATTGACCAGTATAAGAACATTGGTGGAACTTATGAATTCGGAGTTGTCTTTTATTAGTACAAGTTCTACTGATACATTAGAGGCGGCTCAAGAACTGGATATAAAAATTTCCGAATTTACTAATGAGATTGAAGCTCCTGCCTTTGCTCCCAAAAAAGCAAATGAGGAAGTGACAAAAGCATTAAATAATATTTTCGGTGACGGTAAAAATGTTGTTTCTAATGAAGAAAAAACACCATCTGACAATATTAAA
>JAFUUT010000013.1 GCA_017477685.1 bacterium
AATATTGTTCCACTTTTCAAGCAGAATTTCCAAATCTTCCTGTATGTCTGCCTCTGACTGACCTTCTGCCTCTGTACGTATAATTACGCCCACACCGACAGGCTTAATCAGATTGATAATAGCCTTTAATCTTGCTCTTTCACGAGAATTCTCGATTTTTTTACTTACACTTACTCCTGGTTCGTAAGGCATAAGAACTAAAAATCTTCCCGGCAAACTGATTTCTGTTGTAATTCTCGGACCTTTATGGCCTGTTGGTTCTTTTACAACTTGAACTACAATTTTTTGTTTAGGAGAAAGCTTTTCTTTTAAAGTACCTTTACCCATAACATCCTCGGCATGCAAAAAGCCCATTTTGTCACTGCCAACATTTACGAAAGCCGCATCAATACTTGGTAATATATTATCTACGGAGGCCAAATATACATCGCCCAATAATACATCCCCTCTTTGAATAAAGAAATCAGTTACTTTTTTGTTTTCTAATATTGCCGCAATATTGTCACGTTCAGCAATTACAATCTTTTTTTCTACAGTTTGATTTGTGTTTTTGTTTTTGTCGTTACTCATAAATCTTTCCTTTACTACAATTCATGCAAAGATTCCGTCAAAAATTTCGTGCGAGTAATATCAAATATTACATCGGGAGCAATCAAATTCATTAAAGCATCTGCTCTCAACGGAACACCTTTACCTGTCTTTAATACTATAAACAGACTCTCATCCTTGAATTCATATTTACCGATCGATGATTTTACGTCTATTGTTTTTGTTAAACCTTTTTTAGTTTTTTTCTCGATTAAAATCTCATCAGAGTCCAAAACTTTATTTGTATTATATACAAATTTTTCAAAATCGTAAAGTGTTTTATCAAAAATACTGATTTTATACTCAGCCCAATAAACCGAATCTTCAATCGAAAGGGCAGTTTTATCAATTTTTTCAACCGATAAAACCTCCGCACCTCTCGGAAGAACTTTTTCGAGTTCCGATTTTACAATTGCCTCATCGATATTTTCCCAAAGATAAATATCAACAAGTTCGCATAAACTCTCACTAAACAGAGGCAAAGCAACCCCCATGGAAACTTTCATTTTAGGGTTATAACCGTACGAAAAGGCGACTTTTAAATTTGAGCGGCCTAGGGCTTTTAAAAACGTATTCTGCCAATCTAAGTGAGAAAAATATCGTAAAATTCCAACCTTAGTCAATTTAACACGATATCTGAATGTTTATTTTACATCCTTTTGATTAAGGTCTTCGATATGGCGTTTTTGTTTAGCAAGTATCTGAGCTTTTTCAGATGCAATATAAGGTTTTGCCATTACTTTTTTTACATTAAAATGAGAACAAACTCCGCAATTTACACACTGAGTTTGACAAGTCGGCACAACATGCTCAGAATTTTCATCAACGCAGAATGCACTATTATACTCGTTTTGAAGCCATTCTTTACTCAATCCGACATCTACAAAATCCCAAGGAAGTACTGAATTCGTATCATACGACTTTTGTGCAAGGGCTTCCAAATCAATATTCAGCTTTTTTGCCGTGTCGAACCACACATTTTTATTAAAATGTTCCCCCCAAGAAGCAAGATAAACACCTTTTTTATATAGAGCTTCAATATATTTACATAAATTTGAATCACCACGAGTTAAAACAGCTTCAAGAAGCGATAAGTATTTATCACTATAATTTATCTTCACACCTTTTATACGGGAAACTCGCTCCATCAAATAATCAATATGAGCTTTTACACCATCCAACGACATTTGAGAACACCATTGAAACGGAGTAAACGGTTTCGGTACAAAAATAGACAACGTACATGTCAAATCAAGCGAATGTTTTAAATCCTTTTCTTTTTTTAATAACTTTGAGCGGTAACGAATACTTGAGAGTAGATTTGCCATCTCCTCCATATCTTCAACAGTTTCTGTCGGAAGACCACATATAAAATACAACTTGACTCTGGACCAGCCATTCTCATATAGAGTCAAAACAGCATCTAAAATTTGATCTTGAGTAATATTTTTCTTTATAACATCTCTAAGCCTTTGGCTGCCCGCTTCAGGAGCCAGTGTCATTGTCGATTTGCGAACACTCTGCACCAAATTTGCTAATTCTAAATTAAATCCGTCAATACGCTGACTCGGGAGGGTAACAGAAACTTTTTTTTCGTTAAAGTCAAGTGCTAATTCCTTGATTACTTCATTTATATTTGCATAATCATTTGAAGACAAAGAAAGCAGAGAATATTCGTCATAGCCGGTGTTTTCCACAAGTTCTTTTGATATATCAATAATTTCTTGAGCATCCCTTTCTCGTACAGGTAAAGTTACATGTCCCGGCTGGCAAAATCTGCACATTCTTCCGCACCCTCTGCGAATTTCAACAACAGCTCTATCCTGAACTGATGATGAAAACGGAATAGGGTAAGACGTTGCGGCAGTTTCTTTTTTTAATTGTGCTATACGCTTAACAACCCTGCCGCCGATTGAAGCAGACCAGCGGCCGGAATTTTCGCCCTCACAAAGACGTCTGATTTTTTCTTGACGAGGTAAACCCTTAGTTTGCTCAATAATTTTACAAACTTCAAGTATAGAATCTTCACCGTCCCCAATTAAAAATACATCTACAAAATCAGCCATTGGCAGCGGATTAAATGCACAAGGACCACCAGCGATAATAATAGGATCATTTTCACACCTATCGGAATTCTTAAAGGGAATTCCTGCCATATCTAACATTTTTAAAACCGTCGGATAAGACATCTCATACTGCAAAGAAAAACCTATTACATCAAAATCTTTTAATGCTCGTTTTGATTCAAGTGCATATAACGGTTCGGGTATAAAGTCAGTTTCAGGAGCATAAACCCTATCACACATATAATTATGTTCTTTATTGATAAGTTCATACAAAATACGAACCCCTAAATTAGAAATACCTATCTCATACTTGTCAGGGAATGCCATCGCAAAACGAACTTTTGCATCATCAAAGCATTTGTTATATGATAAAAACTCTCCGCCTACATATTGGTATGGCTTGAAACACTTGTGCAAACTACTATTATATTTCTGGAAAAAACACATCTCAAAACTTTCAAACAAATATCTAAACTATTTCATCCGGAAAGTATTTGTCAATCTCAACTATAACACCGTCCAGCGTATTTTCATCAAACGACTTCATAAACTTGAATAAATCATCGTTCGGCACATCATAAGTATACAAAACAGTTTCACCGTCAATTTCTCGCATAACGGAAACCATATAATGACATTTTGAGGCATATTTAAGTAAATAATCTTTTCTCAACGGGTTGCCATTATCGTCTTTTTTACGCTTAACATAATTAAATCCGGCATAAAATCTTATTTTTTTCTGAGCATCAGAAACTAAATGACTTTTATCTTTACTGCCGGAAAATAAGTCTATTACATTTTTGTTAATCTCGTCAGACAAAATACCCCTCCAATATAATTAAATAATATATTTGGGGTTTTGTCTAATATGTTAAGAAATTTTCTTTAAATATTTTTGCACTTTTAATGCTGTTTCACGTCTTATGTCCTCAGGGCATAGGCGCAAATATTCGATAGCATGAGATACTTTGATGTTTTTATCATACCATCTGCGCATAATATAGTTATACTGATCATCAAGAGTCAACTCTTTTAATTCTACATCTTTCATCAAATCAATAATATATTCCGCACATCTTATCTGAACAGATTCATCGGATTTTTCAAGATCATTTATAACCTTTGAAACGACACTATCTGCATCATACCAACGCTTAAACATATTCATAAACTGCCCTCACTAAAATTATGTTAAGAATATTAAAGCAAATTTTTACAAAAAAGTAAATATTTTTAGAGAAAAATACTTTATATATATGTAAGGTTAATGTAGGTTATTTTATGGACCAAAGTGTACAATACAATTTAAGAAATCCCGGATTTGTAGAAGATATAGGTTATTCTTGTATCAATCAAATGTATCCGGTTGCTTGCACAAACACTGTTGCAACAATGAATCCCGCACTGCCCGGCACAAATATAAACCCCGGACAGCCTGATAAAGATTCATTTAAGCCAAATAAAGCACAAAAAGAACGTAACTTTATATCAAAAGTCTTAATCTTGCTTGCTGTTGCACTCGCAGGACGCTCAATTTACAAAAGAAGCGGAGCAATACTGAGCAAACTGACAAGTATTGGGAATAATTTAGGAACAAAGCTTGCTAACAGCGGAAGAAGCCTTGGAAGCAAGATAAAAAAAAATATTTAAAAGATGATTTCCCCGTAATAGAAATAGATAGTGTGTTATAGGTAGGAACAAAAATCCTACCTTTCTTTTTGGAATAAATATTAGCCGTCAACTATTATAACTGACTACCGCAGGAAACAAGAAAAAGTATAAAGTTATGTAAAAAATACTCAAGAGAATAGCAAAAATATTTCTTTACCAATATTATGATACTAAGTGGAGTTAAAAAATAGGGGAAATAAACATGAATTTATCAATCTCTCCGGTAAAATTTAATAATAACATATATAATCGGAGAACTAAGACAAATAAAATATCCTTTGAAGGAAAGAAAGACCAAAAAGTCGAAAGGGAGCTGAGAAGGATCCTTGATGAGGCTACATTCGGCTTATTAGCAGTTACAGTTATAGGTGGCGGAGCTTATAAGCATTCATTACAAAAACAGCAAGAACAACAAATAAAGATGCTAAATAGCATTTCTCAAAAACTTAATCACCCTGAGATTTTTGAGGTAGATACTGTTTTTGCGGATAAAGACGGAAAAATTAATATCGTTTTAAACAATAAAGTTAACGGAAAAGTGTACAACTATGACCTTATAAATTCCAGACAGTATATAGAATACCCGCCGGAGGGAAAAGGCATCATGCACGATTACAAAAACGGAAAAGATTATATTAAATATGAAGGGAAATATGTTCCGGCAGAGGAAGTGGATAACAAATAAAATCCAAATCTTTTCATTTTAACAAATTTCTACTATAATGATAAAAATTATAATAGGAGGTTATATTATGGCTAAAGATTGCAGTTTTGATATTGTATCAGATTTTGACAGACAAGAAATGGTTAATGCTGTTGACCAAGTAAAAAGAGAATTGACATCAAGATTTGATTTCAAAAACTCAAATTCTCAAATTGACTTGGATGGCGACAAATCAATAACAGTAACAACAGAAGACGAAATGAAATTAAGAAACATTGTTGACATTATTCAATCAAAGTTTTCGAAAAGGAATTTAAGTTTGAAAATTCTTGATGCTCAAGGAATAGAAAACGCACTTGGAGGAAACGTAAGACAAGTATTTAAGCTTAAAAAAGGATTAACTCAAGATCTTGCTAAAAAAATCGTAGCAGATATTAAAAATTCAAAACTAAAAGTTCAAGCTTCTATACAAGGAGAACAAGTCAGAGTTTCCGGAAAAAGCAAAGATGATTTACAAGAAGTAATACATCTTTTAAGAAAAAATGATGAGA